>JADYYF010000173.1 GCA_020853795.1 Candidatus Zixiibacteriota bacterium | reverse complement strand
TCGCGGTGAGAAATCGACCCATGCCCCGGCGCTCTGATCTCAACCGCGTCCTCGTCATCGGCTCCGGCCCGATCGTCATCGGCCAGGCCTGCGAATTCGACTACTCCGGCACGCAGGCAATCAAGGCACTCAAGTCGGAGGGCATCGAGGTTATCCTCATCAATTCCAACCCGGCCACAATCATGACCGACCCCGATCTGGCCGATCGCACTTACATCGAACCCCTGACCGTCGAATTTGTCGAGAAGATCATTGCCCGCGACAAACCGGATGCCGTCCTCCCCACTGTCGGCGGCCAGACCGCGCTCAATCTCGCCCTCGCTTTGCAGCAGGCCGGCGTGCTGGAGCGCCACCACGTCGAAATGATCGGCGCTAATGCCGGCACCATTGCTGTTGCCGAAGATCGCCAGCTGTTCAAGCAGGCGATGGTGGAAATCGGCCTGGAGGTTCCCCGCAGCTTGTTGGCCTCGTCGCTCGATGAGGCCCGCGCCTTCGCCGCCGACAACGGCTACCCGATCATCGTCCGGCCCTCGTTTACGCTGGGTGGCTCCGGCGGCGGTATCGCGTACAATGCGGAAGAATTCGCGGTGATCGTCGCGCGCGGTCTCGGACTTTCACCCGTGCATCAAGTCCTCGTCGAGGAATCGCTGATCGGCTGGAAAGAGTATGAACTCGAGGTTATGCGCGATCGCCGCGACAATTTCGTCGTCGTCTGCTCAATCGAGAACTTCGACTCGATCGGCGTCCATACCGGCGACTCGCTGACCGTTGCGCCGGCGCAAACTTTGACCGACCGCGAATACCAGCGCCTGCGCGATGCCGCTGCCGCCATCATGCGCCGCGTCCGCGTCGAGACCGGCGGCTCCAACGTGCAGTTCGCCGTCAACCCGGACAACGGCCGACTGGTCGTCATCGAAATGAACCCGCGCGTCTCGCGCTCGTCCGCGCTGGCCTCCAAAGCCACCGGTTTTCCAATCGCCAAAATCGCGGCCAAACTCGCCATCGGCTACACGCTCGACGAAATCCCCAACGACATCACGCGCATGACCCCGGCCGCCTTCGAGCCCGCCATCGACTACGTCGTGACCAAGATTCCCAAGTTCGCCTTCGAAAAATTCCCCGGGGCCGACGCAACGCTCGGCATCCAGATGAAGTCTGTCGGCGAGGTCATGGCCATCGGCCGCACCTTCAAAGAGTCGCTCTTCAAAGCCCTGCGCTCGCTGGAGGCCGTCAAACCCTTCCGTCCCGGCCCGATGACCGACGAACAACTCAGCGCCGTGCTCGCCCAACCCAATGAAAATCGCATTCATTTCATCGTCCACGCACTCGAACAAGGCTGGAGCGTCGCCGAGATTGCGCGCCTGACCTACATCGACCCCTGGTTCCTCGACCAGATCGCCGAGTTCGCCGATCTGCAGCGTTCGCTGCGCGGACGGTCGCTGGAAAACGTGTCACTGAACGACCTGCGCCTCGCCAAAGAATTTGGCTTCTCCGACCGTCGCATTGCCTATCTGACCGACGCCTCCGAGGATGCCGTGCGTGCGCGCCGTCACGAATCCGGTATCCGCCCGGTCTTCAAGCGTGTCGATACCTGCGCCGGCGAATTCCAGTCGTTCACTCCTTACTTATATTCAACCTATGAAGAGGAAGACGAAAGCGAGATTGCATCCGGCCGCAAGGTAATGATCCTCGGCTCCGGCCCCAACCGGATCGGCCAGGGCATCGAATTTGACTACTGCTGCTGCCACGCCTCCTTTGCCCTGCGCGAGGAAAACGTGCAAAGCATCATGGTCAACTGCAACCCCGAAACCGTCTCGACCGACTATGACACCAGCGACCGCCTCTACTTCGAGCCGCTCACGCAGGAGGATGTTCTCGAAATCTTCGAGCGCGAACGTCCCGACGGCGTCATCGTCCAATTCGGCGGCCAGACGCCGCTGAAACTGACCTTGCCCTTGGCACGCTCCGGCGTCCCGATCCTCGGGACTCCGCCCGACTCGGTCGATCTCGCCGAGGACCGCGAACGCTTTGCCGAATTCCTCGACCGTCTCCAGATCCGCCATCCGGCGCATGCCATCGCGCGTAATCTGGTCGAAGCCGATGCCGCCGCCCGGGCACTCGGATTTCCGCTGTTGTTGCGCCCCTCTTATGTCCTCGGCGGCCGCGGCATGGCGATTGTCTACGGCCTTTCCCGTTTCCACAGTTATCTCACGCAGGCCTTCGATGCCGCACCCGGCCAGCCGATACTGATCGACAAATTCCTGGAGGACGCTTTCGAGGTCGACGTCGATGCCATCGCCGACGGCAATGACTGCATCATCGCGGGCATCATGCAGCATATCGAAGAGGCGGGCGTGCATTCCGGCGATTCCAGCTCAGTGCTGCCGACCTACATGATCAGCGATCGACACCTTGAGGAAATCCGCAGCGTCACGCGACAGTTGGCGCGCGAACTCAAAGTTGTCGGCATGATGAATATTCAGTACGCCATCGCGGACGGCGAATTGTACGTACTCGAAGTCAACCCGCGTGCCTCCCGCACCGTGCCCTACGTCGCCAAGGCCACCGGCCAACCGCTGGCGAAAATCGCCACCCGTCTCATGCTCGGGCGCACCTTGCGCGAACTCGGTTTGACCGAAGATCTGCCGGTATCGCGCTACTTCGTGAAAACGCCGGTCTTCCCCTTCGTCAAATTCCCCGGAGTCGATCCGCGCCTGTCACCGGAGATGCGCTCGACTGGCGAGGTCATGGGCGTCGGCAACGACTTCGGCAGCGCTTTCTTCAAGGCCCAATTGGCCGCCGGAATACGGCTCCCTGCCGAGGGCGCGATTCTGATCAGCGTCAACGATCGCGACAAGAAGGGCATTCTCAGCGTCGCGCGCAGATTCCACGCGCTCGGTTTTACCGTCATGGCGACCACCGGCACGGCGTC
>JADYYF010000172.1 GCA_020853795.1 Candidatus Zixiibacteriota bacterium | reverse complement strand
GAGCGGATCGCGATCTATCCGGCGCGGCACTTCGTCAGTTCGTCCGAGACGGTCCGCAAGGCGATTTTCGGAATCGAGCAGGAATTGCGCGAACGCCTGGCCGACTTTCGCGAACAGGGCAAACTGCTGGAAGCCCAGCGCCTTGAATCGCGCACCCTCTACGACTTGGAGATGCTGCGCGAGATCGGCTATTGCAGCGGCATCGAAAACTATTCGCGTTACTTCTCCAACCGTGCTCCCGGCGAACGGCCCTACACGCTGATCGACTTTTTCCCGGAAGACTTCCTGCTGATCGTCGACGAATCGCACCAGACAATTCCGCAAGTCAAGGCGATGTATGCCGGCGACCGCTCGCGTAAGGTCGTGCTGGTTGAGCATGGGTTTCGGCTGCCCTCAGCCTTCGACAACCGCCCGCTCGTCTACGACGAGTTTGTCAAACTGATCCCACAGACCATCTACGTCTCTGCCACCCCGGCGGAGCTGGAGCTGGCCAATTCCGAAGGTGTGGTTGTCGAACAGTTGATTCGCCCGACGGGTCTGGTCGACCCGGTGATTACGCTCAAACCGGTCCAGGGGCAAATCGACGATTTGATCGGCGAAATCCGCAAGCGCGTCGAGCAACACGAGCGCGTACTGGTCACGACTTTGACCAAGCGCATGGCTGAGGACCTAGCCGACTACCTCGGCCGCCTCAATATTCGCGTCCGCTATCTGCACTCGGAAATCGATGCCATCGACCGCACCGAGATTCTTCGCGACCTGCGGCTGGCGGAGTTCGACGTGCTGGTTGGAATCAACCTGCTGCGCGAAGGACTCGATTTGCCGGAAGTCTCTTTGGTTGCGGTGCTCGACGCCGACAAGGAGGGATTCCTGCGCTCCGAGACTTCCTTGATGCAGACCGCCGGCCGCGCGGCGCGCCATGTCAGCGGCGAGGTCATCATGTACGCCGACAAGATCACGGACTCCATGAAACGGATGATCTCCGAAACCAATCGGCGCCGCAAAATTCAGGTGGAATACAACGAAAAACACGGTATCGTGCCGGAGTCGGTGCGCAAAACACGCGAAGAAATCCTGGCCGCGACCCGCTTCGCCGACAGCAAGGAAGCCGAGGTCGAAGAGTCGACGTTGCCCGATTTCTGGGAGGTTATGCCGCTCGAAGATCGCGTCGACTTCCTGACCCAACAGATGGAAGTCGCCGCCGAGGAGTTGGAGTTCGAACGGGCGGCCGCACTGCGCGACCAAATCCGCGCGCTGAAGGAAGGCACCAAGCGCAAACGCGCCCGGCGGTAACCCGTTGCACATCCCGGCCGCTGGTGCGTACTCGTACTGTAGTGTGGAGGAAGACTGAATGAAGGAGTTCCTGTGCCGGCTGGCCGCTGTCACCGCTTTGCTGACGGCCATTCTGTTGTTTGCCTGCAGCGAAAAGCGCAGCACCGACCTTGACCTTACCGACCTGTCTCAAATCACGTCCTATATCAATAATGACGTCACCGGAGTCTCGGCCTACCCGTTGGTCTGGATTGACACCGTCAGCCGCGCTGACCGCTATTCCAAACCGACGGCCGCAGTCGCAATCAATCCGCTTGACTACTGGGTCGAGCTGCTGCATTCCGGCCGCAGCATCGAAATCGCCGATTCGTGCGCCCGCGACGAATTCAACGAGGGCGCCGACTCCTGTGATCTGATCCAGCTCGACTCGGGAGCACGGGCCCGGACGCGTATTGCCCGCATCCTGGATTCGCTGGTATGTCGCTATCACATCGTGGATCGCAGTGACTCCAGCGTCACCACCAAGGACGTCAAGTACAAAGAAATCCAATATGCGTTGATGGCGAAGCTGGACAACAATCAAGCTGCCTACCGTGGCTGGCGCATGTATGCCGTTGGCCGCCATCGCCACGGTCTGGGGTATACCGCCAACACCTTCCCTGTCGTCGACTCTGTCGTCCTGGAGTCGCGCGCTCGCGCTGAGCAACGCGTGGTCTCCTATCCGACGCAACGAATCCGCTACGTATCGCTGGTGAACATACCGACCTTTCACCCCGGCGAGCCGCTGCGCCTGACCGCTTTCACTCGCGCGCGCTTCGGTAATCCGCCGATCCAGGATGCCTACGCGCATATCAACGTCAATGGCACAATTCTTCACGATTGGATGGGGCCGGACGTCTCGACCGACGAGGGGAAGCAGATCTTTGAGTTTGATTTTGACGAAAGCTCCGGACTCGCGCCCGGACTCTATGCCCAGGTGACAGTCGAACTCTTCCAGGAACAGACGCTTCGTGAAGAAGCGCCCAACGCGTTCGCGAATATGATCTGGGGCATCACCTACCGCGTCGAGCAGTAGACACTAAAGCAGCACGGCCTTGGGTAAATCGGCGAGCTTGTCGATTCCAATTAGATTGATCCCGCGGATTGACTTCAATCCCTTCAGGTTCTTTTTCGGCATCACAATCCGCTCAAACCCCAGTTTGGCGGACTCCGCAATCCGCCGCTCAATATAGGGCACGGCCCGCACTTCCCCCGACAGGCCAACCTCCCCGATGATCACGGTCTTCGGCACGATCGGAATCTCCTCGACCGAGGAAATCAGCGCTGCAATCAGACCGAGATCGAGTGCCGGATCGTCAATCTTCAGCCCGCCGGCCAGATTGACAAAGACATCCCGCTGCCCGAACAACACTTTCTGTCGTTTCTCGAGAATCGCCAACATCAGAGCCAATCGGCGCGAATCGTAGCCGGAGGTCACCCGCTGCGGAAATCCGAAGTTGGTTTGCGTTGCCAGCGCCTGCAGTTCGAGCAGCAACGGCCGTTGTCCCTCCACCGCCGTCACCACCGCGCGCCCGGGGACATCATCCGGGTATTCATCGAGGAAAAGTTCCGAGGGGTTGGCCACCGCCGACAGCCCCGCTTCGCCAATCTGGAAGATCCCCAACTCTGCCGCCGGTCCATAGCGGTTCTTGCGGACGCGCAGGATGCGAAACAGATTGTGGCTCTCCCCCTCGAAGTACAAGACCACGTCCACCAAGTGCTCCAGCACCTTCGGTCCGGCAATCGCGCCGTCCTTGGTGATGTGCCCGATCAGAATCAGAATCTTGTCAGAGCGTTTGCAGAAGTCGACCAGTTCGGCCGCGGCCGAGCGAATCTGGCTCACGGTGCCGGGCGCCGACTCGAGATCGGGATCGTAAAGGGTTTGCACCGAATCGACGATGACCAGCGCTGGACTCACCTGATTGATCAGCGCGTAGATCTGCGGTAACTCGCGGATCGCCCCAACCTGAACGGCGTCGTTGGTAACCCCGAGCCGCCGGCCGCGCAAGGCCACCTGCTGCGCCGATTCCTCGCCGGTCAGATAGAGGGTAGGATAACCGCGCTCCGCCAGCGCACCGGCAACCTGCAACATCAGCGTTGACTTGCCGATTCCGGGCTCGCCGCCGATCAGAATCGATGAGGCCGGAACGATCCCGCCGCCGATCAAGTGGTCAAATTCATCGAGCCCCGTCTTGATCGCCGGCTCCGCTTCCAGTTCATAGCGCGTGATCGGGACCACGCGCAGATCGCCGGCGTCCGAACGCGCGCGCGACTGTCTCGCGGGAACGATCTTCTCCTCGACGATCGTGTTCCACTCGCCGCAGTCGGGGCACTTCCCCATCCAGCGGGAATAGCTATGACCGCAGGCGGAGCAGACAAAGACGGTCTTTTCGGCGGATTTCCCCTTCACGATCACACCTTAGAAAGGAGTGGGATTATTGCGAATGTCTTCGCGATTCTCGAAGCGAATAAACTCGTCGAGGAAGGTCAGTTTCACCGTACCGGTCGGGCCGTTACGTTGCTTGGCCACGATGATTTCGGCCAGATTTTCGTCAGGCGTTCCCTTCATTTGCTCGCGCTCTTCATCCGTCAACTTGTACGCCGACGGCCGGTACACAAACATCACGACGTCCGCATCCTGCTCGATGGCTCCCGATTCGCGTAAATCAGCCAGAATCGGCCGCTTCTCGCCGCCGCGGGTTTCAACCATGCGGGAAAGCTGGCTGCAGGCGATCACTGGAATTTCGAGTTCTTTGGCCAGCCCCTTCAACGATCGTGAAATCAGCGAGATTTCCTGCTGGCGGTTCTCGGTCCGCTCGCCCGCGTTCATCAACTGCAGGTAATCGACAACTATCAACTGCAAATCATACTGGCTCCGCAGCAGCCGCGCCTTGGTACGCAGATCCCAGATCGTCATCGTCGCCGTGTCGTCGATAAAGATCGGCGACTCCGCCAGCGGTCCCGCCGCCAGATTCAGGTTCGTCCATTCATGATCGCGCAGTCGCCCGGTGCGCAAACGATGCGAGCCGACCCGCGCGCGCGAGCTCAACAACCGCTGCACGATCTGCTCGGCCGACATTTCCAAAGAAAACAACGCCGCCGCCTTGCCCAAATCGACCGCAACATGCTCCATCATGCGCAAGGCAAACGCCGTCTTGCCCATACCGGGGCGCCCGGCAATGACGATCAATTCGCCGCCATGCATACCCGCCGTCATCTCGTCCAGCTGCGTGAACCCCGACGGCAATCCCGTTACTTGTCCACGCAGTTGCTCCATCAGCTCCATCTTGCTGAAGGCGACCGGGATCAGGTTTTTGATCGACTCAAAGCCCTTGTCCGAGCGATGCATCGAAATCTCGAAGACTTTGCTCTCGGCAAAATTCAGCAGCTCGGTAACTTCCCCTTCCATGTGCTGGGCCTTCGAGAACAACGTGGCCGAGAGCTGCATCAACTTGCGCAAAATCGCCTTCTCGCGCACGATCTCGGCATAACGCTCGCAGTTGGCCGCCGAGTAGATGTCTTCCTGAAGTTCGACCAGATAGGCACGTCCACCAATCGCTTCCAACTGGCCGAGCGTGACCAGCTTGTCGGTCACTGTGATGATATCGACTGCCGTGTTCTGCTCGAACAGCTCGACGATCGCATCAAAGATCATTTGGTGGCGCTTCTCGTAGAAGTCGTCGCGATTGACGATCGTGCACACGTTGGAGATGTAGTGACTGTCGACCATCAAGGCACCGAGCAAGGACACCTCGGCCTGGCGATCGTGCGGGGGGGTTCGGTCTGTTTCGGGTGCGTCTATCCGTTGCATCTTATCCCGTTTTCACAAGCAGTAGCTGGATCTGATCTAACCATGCCAAAATACAATGCGGCGGCCGTCTCGGCAATTGAATCAGCCTGATTTTGACCACAAGTTGTGAACATCGACATGTGAATAACCGACGATGCCGTTCGTTCGAAGCTTAAACGCAATCCACCGCAGAAATGCAATCACATTATCGGCTTGCAACGAATTCCACAGGTGTGAATGCGCGGTTGCCCACAGGATCGGGTCAAGAAGGACTACTGCGATTGGGCCAACTGAGCGTCGTACTCGCGGCGAAGCATCTGCACATCTTCCCACGTCTCGCGCTTGTATTGCGGAAAGCGCAGCAATGCCGCCGGATGGTACGTGACCATCAGCTTCCTGCCGCCAAAGTCGAACCAGCGTTGGCGCATCTTGCCGAGCGGCGTTTGGACACCCAAAAGCGCCTGCGCGGAAATTCTGCCAAGACAGCAGATCAGCTTGGGGTTGATCAGCTCGATCTGTCGCTTCAAGTACGGCAGACACTCGGCCATTTCGTCCGGCTGGGGATCGCGATTGCTCGGCGGACGACACTTCACCACGTTGGCAATATAGACCTGATTTCGATTAAAGTTGATGGCCGCCAGAATCTTGTCGAGCAGTTGCCCCGCGCGGCCGACAAATGGCTCACCTTTCAGGTCTTCATCACGACCGGGCCCTTCCCCCACAAACATCACGTCCGCGTTGGGATTGCCGACGCCGAAGACGAACTTGGTTCGTCCCTGGTGGAGACGACACTTGGTGCAGTTCTTGATCTGTTCACAGAAATCGCTCAGCGATCCGGAGGTCGGTACAGCCGGCGCTGACTTGGCCATTTGCGTGGTCATCGTCACCGTCTCGCGCGCCACGCGGATTCCCCCCAATCCGAGTTCATCCTGCTGGCGCACCGCCTTGACTAAGAGATCAATGACTTCCTGTCGATCGGCCATTCCCTACTTCTTCCTCAGCTTCTCGATCTGATCGAGTATCTTCGCCGCCAATTGGGACTTGCTCATGCGCTCCAGCACGAGTTCCTTCCCATTGCGCAGCAAGATCGTCGCCTCATTGAAATCGCTTCCGAACTCGATTCCCGGCTTGGTCGGGTTGTTGAGCACGATAAAGTCAAGATTCTTGCTCTTCAGCTTCTTGACAGCATTGGCCTTGCTGGAGTCGACCTCAAGCGCGAAGCCAACAGTAATCTGTTTGGGCTTCTTCTGCTTGCCCAGCGCGGCGAGAATATCGGGATTGGCGGCCAGGTCGATCACTTCCGGTGTGGGGTGCGAGATCTTTGTCTTTGCCATCTTTGCTGGACGAAAATCCGCCACCGCCGCCGCCATGATGAGAATGTCGCAACCGGCAAATCGCTGGCGCAGCGTATCGTGTAATTGCTGCGCTGATTCGATGTCAAGGCGCTTGACGTTTGCCGGTGTTGGCAGCGTCGTCGGCCCGGAAATCAGGGTCACCGGCGCGCCCCGCGCTGCCGCTTCCGCTGCCAGCGCGTATCCCATCTTGCCGGAGGAAAAATTCGAGATGAAGCGTACGGGATCAATGCGTTCGATGGTTGGTCCCGCGGTCACGATTACCTTCTTGCCGGCCAGCGACTGCTTCCGGCCGAAATACTCGACGATGCGCTTGAAGATATCTTCCGGTTCTTCCAATCGGCCGACACCAACCGTGTGGCAGGCGAGTTCTCCCGATTCCGGCATAACGAACAGATAACCGAGCGTCTGTAGCTTGGCGATGTTCTCCTGTACGATCGGATTATTGAACATCTCAGTGTTCATGGCCGTGGCAATCATCACATCGGACTGCTTGGCCATCACGATTGTCGTCAGCAGGTCATCGGCGATCCCGTTGGCGACCTTGCCGAGGAAGTTGCCGGTTGCCGGCGCGACGACGATCAAATCCGCCCATTCCGCATACGAAATGTGATGCGTCGCGACATAACGATCGTCGGGAAACATTTC
>JADYYF010000171.1 GCA_020853795.1 Candidatus Zixiibacteriota bacterium | reverse complement strand
GTCTTCATCACCGCCACCCGCGATCTCAACGCCGACTATCCCGCCTACGCCGTGCGCGAAATGGGGCTTAAGCTCGTGCCCCTGATGTGCGCCACCGAAATCGATGTTCCCGGCGCGCTCCAGCGCGTCATCCGCATCCTGATTCTCGTCAACACCGATAGGCCGCAGGACCAAATCAAACATCTGTATCTCGGCGACGCCGCCCGCCTGCGTCCCGACCTGGCCGGAGAGGAAGCATGATGATTGTCGTTATGAAGAAGACCGCCACCGTCAAGGAAACGGCCGGCGTGATCAGGCACATTGAAGAACTCGGCCTCAAGCCGCATATCTCGCAGGGCGACGAAAAAACCGTCATCGGCGCTATCGGCGATGAACGCTCGATCGACAAAGAGCGCCTGCTCGGCCTCGAGGGCGTCGAAGCCGTTATCCCGATCTTGAAACCATACAAACTCGCCTCGCGCGAATTCAAACCCGATGCCACCGTCGTCAGCCTCAACGGCACCAAGATCGGCGCCAATACCGTCACCGTCATGGCCGGACCTTGTGCCGTCGAAAGCTACGAGCAGGTGCGCGAGGCCGCGATCGCCGCCAAAGCCGCCGGCGCCCGCATTCTTCGCGGCGGCGCCTTCAAACCGCGTACCTCGCCCTATGCCTTCCAGGGACTCGGCCGCAAAGGACTCGAAATCCTCGCCCGCGTCCGCGACGAGGTCGGCATTCCCATCGTCACCGAATGCCTCTCCCAGGACGACGTCGAACTGGTCTCGGATTATGCCGACATCATTCAAATCGGCGCGCGCAACATGCAGAATTTCTCCATGCTCGAAAAGATCGGTCGCCAATCGCGCCCCGTGCTGCTCAAACGCGGCCTGATGTCGACGATCGAAGAATTGCTCATGTCCGCCGAATACCTGCTCGCCAACGGCAACTACAATGTTATCCTCTGTGAACGCGGCATTCGCACCTTCGAGAAGCTGACTCGCAATACCGCCGACATCGCGGCCATCCCCGCGCTCAAGACGCTGACCCACCTGCCGGTCATTCTTGACCCATCTCACGCCACCGGCGAGCGGCACTTGATTCCCCCCGTTTCGCTGGCCGGAATCGCCGCCGGCGCCGACGGCCTGATCGTCGAGATTCACCCGTATCCCGACAAAGCCCTCTGCGACGGCTATCAGTCGTTGACGCTGGAGCAATTCGACGCGATGATGAAGCAGGTCAAGAACATCTCGGCCGCCGTCGGCAAGACGGTGTGAGCCTCGGTCGCCCGATGAAAATTGCCATCGTCGGTCTCGGTCAAATCGGCGGCTCCCTCGCCGCCCGGCTGACCGAATCGCATCACATCGTGACGGGCTTCGACCTGAACGACACGCTTTGTGCCGAGGCCCTCCACCGCAACATCGTCTCCGGCATCGCGGGAAGCGGCAGGGAAACCATCGCGGCTTCCGATGTCATCATCTTGGCCACCCCGATCCGCCAAATCATCGAGTTGTTGCAGACGCACGCCGACGCGCTCGCAACCAAGTCTCTTGTCACCGATACCGGCTCGCTGAAGGAAGCGATTATCGCGGTAGCCACTTCCGCCGGCTTGACGAATTTCGTCGGCGGCCATCCCCTCGCCGGCACCGAGAAACATGGCCCCGACTCCTGGAATCCGCAGCTTTTCACCGGACAGCCCTACTTCTCGTGTCCGATCGCTCCGGCCAATGATCATGCGCTCGCGCCATTTCACGATCTGGTCACCTCACTCGGCGCCAGGGAAGTCGTCGTCGATTCGGGCGTCCACGACCGCATCTTTGCCACCTCCAGCAATCTTCCGCACCTGTTGGCGTTCTTGCTCAAGGCCCAAATCACCGAACACCGCCGCGACTTCGCTGCGCTGGATTATTTCTCCTGTTCCAGCTTTCGCGGTGCCACCCGCGTGACCGCGTCTGATCCGGAAATGGTCTTCCAGATGCTTTGGCACAACGCTCCCCACCTGCGCCGCAGTCTCCAGCGTCTCCGCCACTCTCTTGATCAGGCGCAAAAAGCGCTTGACGCCGGCGATGAAGATGCCTTTCGTCGCTTGCTGACAACTCATTCGGAGCCGATCCCGGAATGAAACGACCACTGCGAGGAGAGATCACCCTGCGCGGCGACAAATCCCTGTCGCACCGCGCCCTCATGTTTGCCGCGCTCGCGCAGGGCAAATCGCGCGTTCGCAACCTCTCGCTCGGCGCTGATGTCGCCGCCACAGCCGCGGTCCTCGGTAAATTGGGCGTCCCAATTACGATTCGCAACGGCATCGCGACCATCGACGGTCACGGACTCAGTGCCTTCCGTCAACCCGCCGCTGAATTGTATTGCGCCAACTCCGGCACGACTTTGCGCCTGATGCTCGGCATCCTTGCCGGCTCCCAGTTGCATTGCGAACTGACCGGCGATAACTCCCTCAGTCGCCGCCCGGTGCGCCGCGTCACCGCGCCGCTCCTGCTCATGGGCGCCGATATCCAAACGCGCTCCGATGACGACCGCCCGCCCGTGCGCGTTGCCGGCCGCAAGCTTCACGGCATCGACTATACCTCGCCGATCGCCTCGGCGCAGGTCAAGTCCGCCGTCTTGCTCGCCGCGCTGGCCGCCGAAGGATCGACAACCTACACCGAGCCCGAACTCTCCCGCGACCACACCGAACGCTGGCTCCAGCACGCCGGCGCCGCCATTATTCGAAGCGACATGAGGACTGCATTGGTTCCCCCCGTCACGCTGACGGCCTTCGAGT
>JADYYF010000170.1 GCA_020853795.1 Candidatus Zixiibacteriota bacterium | reverse complement strand
TTGAGCTTGAGCAGCTTCGACTTGAAGCGATAGACCGTCCATTCCTGCTCCGGCAGCGGCTTGAAGTCGAGGCCGTAGTGATTGAGGATCGGCATCCAGAGGTTGTTGATCGCACCCTTGCGCGGATTGGTGACGACCGTCTTGTTTTCGACCGGGATGACTTTTTCCGGCCGGAAGCCGTCGGCCATAAGTTTGGCCACCACGCCTTCGACCTGCCAGGGCTGGCTGGAACAGGCGGGAAAATATTTCGTCCACGAAAGGTTCAGTTTGATGATCAGGTCGTCGGATTTGGAAAGGGACAAGTCGTAGTCGGCCAGGTCCATGACCTTGGCGTAGTCGTCGACAATCGTGCGCGGTGAGGTTTTAACGACGGCGACTTTGGACTTCGGCATCAGTCAATCCTTTCGGGTCGGGGCTCAAAAGTTCTCCGCGTTCGATCGAGTAGACTTCGCTGACGGCGCCAAATTCGAATTCGGACAACAGGCGGCGCAGCTTGGGCTCGACGGTTGCCAGGTTCGTGTAGTGCCGTAAGCGGCTCTTGAACGCGGCATTGGTCTCGCGCGGCTGGTCGGGATCAAGCTCCCAGGGATGCAGGTACACCATCGCCGGGTACCCGCATTTGTTATACGCCTGCAGAGCCCGCTTTGTATACCAATATGGGAAGAGGCGGAAACTGCCGCCGCCGCAGGCCGGCAAGCGCCGGCCGAAGACGACGTAAGTCGTCGGCGGAATCTCCAGCAGGCGGCCGCTGGCGGTATTGATGAGATACGGGAATCGCGGCGCGCCGGGGTCGCCATAGAGATCGTGGCGAATCGGGAAGATGCTGGAATCGTACTCGATGCCGCACTTCACCAACTTCTCCCAAATCCATTCCTTGCCGCGGTCGGCGGAAAAGGTCGGGGCGCGATAGCCCCTGACCCGGACGCCAGAAGCATCCTCGAGCGCGCCCACGGAGCGGCGAATATCGTCCTCGAACTGTTGCTCGTTGAGGCGGGTGATCGTGTCGTGGCCATAGCCGTGGGTCGCCAGTTCGTGACCGCGCGACTTGATCATCGCCATGATGTGAGGAAAGCGCTCGGCCAGCCATCCGAGGGTGAAGAAGGTTGCAGTTGCCCGGTATTCGTCGAGGATATCGAGAATCCGGATCATGTTCATGGTCAAGCGACTCTGGCGCTTGGGCCACTCGGCGCGCGGAATCTGTGCGTAAAATGCCTCGACCTGGAAGTGTTCTTCCACATCAAACGTCAGAATGTTCTTCATCGCTCAAGACTTCTTGGTTGCGTAATTGTAGCCGTAGTACTGATGGCTGTAGTGGTACGGCAACACGCCGGACACATTGTTCAGTACCACGCCGACGATATTGGCGTCGGTCTTGCTGATAATATCGGCAGCGCGCTTGATAACTTCCTTCTGGGTGGCGCCCGCTTTCACCACCAGCAACAGCCCGTCCATATTCGGGCCGAGCACGACGGGATCGGAGACAGGTATAATCGGCGCGCAATCGACGAAGACCAGGTCGAAGTAGAATTTCACTTTCTCGATCGCTTCAATCACCTTGTCGCTTTCGAAGAGCTCGGTCGGATTGTGTTTCAGCGTCCCGGCGGTGAGAATCCACAGGTCGGGAATCTTGGTCGACTTAAAAGCGTCCTCCGCCTTGACGGTGCCGTCGATGATGTCGGTGACGCCCGGTTCGAGCGGCAGGTCGAAGATCCTGTGGATCGTCGGTCGGCGCAAGTCGGCGTCGATCAAGATGGTCTTGCGCTTCTTGTACGATGCCGCCGTTACGGCCAGATATGCCGAAACGGTCGACTTCCCTTCCGAGAGCATGGCCGAGGTGACGAGAAACGAGCGTTTGGACACGCCCTTTACCGGACGGGTGATGTTGTGGAGCAATCGGCGGAACTCCGTGCCGATGACGGACTCGGGATGGTAGTATTCCCAGATCGGTCTGCGCCGGTCCTTGGCCACAACTATCCCTTCAGAATCGCCTTGACGAGCACATCGAAGCCGCGGAACTCGTTTTCCGCGAGGCGCAGGCTTTTCTTGGCGCGGTCGAAATCGGGATTGATCTTCAAAGCCTCCTGATACTCGCGAATCGCTTTCGAGTGGATGAAGCGGCCCATGAGCGTATAGGCGACGGCGAGATCATAGTGCAGGTCTGGAAAGTGCGGGTTTTTGGCGATCGCGTCCTTAAGATTTTCGATCCGACGGCGCAGCGTCTTTTCATCGATTTTGTCGGTCACCAGCATGAACTTGAGATAGACGCTTGAGAACTCGCGGAAGCGCTGCTCCTTCTTGTGTTCGCGCGCCAGCACGAGCTTGGTATAGGCGCCTTCGAGGTCGCCATCGGCCAGCAGCTTCTTGCCGTCTTCGAAACTTTTGTCCTGGTATTCCGGGCAGACGACAATGGCGCGATCGAGATTCTCGGCGATCTTCTCCGCGGCCTCAGAGAAGAGCTTAAAATCTTCGCGGCGAATCGAATTGAGGATGTAGGTCAGCGCCTTGTTGTAGTAGGCATCGCCGTAGTAAATGTTGATCGCAATGGCTTCGTCGAACTCGATCATGGCCCGCTTGCAGCTGCCCGCCGCCAGGAACGCCTCGCCCAGATGATTGCGGTAGTCGGCGAATTTCGGCTGGGCCTGCACGCACTGGTCGAACACTTCGACCGCTTCGGCGTACTTGCGCTGCATCATCAGCACCTGGCCGAGGTGGCTTTGCTGCTCATGACCGCCGGGCTTGAGGCTGACCGCGCGCCGGAACAGCACTTCAGCCTCGTTGTACATTTTCTTGTACATCAACGCGAGCGCGAGATAGTCGATCTGCTCGGGTTCGTTCGAGGTGAGCGCTTCTTTGTAACGCTCGAAGATGTGTTCGACTTCTTCCTTGCGTTCCTTGTGGGCATTCTTGACCAGCTCGAGCAATTCCTGCTCAGGCAGATGCGGGTAGACATTTTCCTCGATCGTTTCGAGCAACTGGCCTTCGGCGAAGATCGACGAGCGAATCTGGTGATTCGTCGTGTCGTTCACCGTTTGAATCAGGTACTCGCGATCAGTCGAAGCGACCCGCGAATTCAAACGATACGTTTCCATCAGCACTTCCTATGCCGCTTTCACTCCCCTGGGCCGCGTCGTTTCGTCGATGTTCGGGATCGTGCCGACGACCTCCAGACCCAGCAGTTCTTCGATATCCTCAATCCGTTTAATCGAATGGTCGACCACTTCCGAGATCACCACGGCGCAAACCCCCATGATCAATCCCAAAGCCAGCCCCATCAGCGAAATCTTGACGCGGTTGGGTGATGCCGGCGCCAGCGGAATCGAAGCCGGCTCGAGAATGGTGTAACGCGTTTCCGCTTCCGCTTCCTTGCTGGCGCGGCCGATCTTCTGGCGTTGCGCCTCGTCTTGCCAATTCGTGTATTCCTTGCGCTTCTCGTCGACCTTGCCTTCGAGGCGCTTGACCTTCTGATCATAGTACGGTTGCCCGGCGATGATCCCTTTGATATCGTTCATGGCCCCGGCCAGCGACTTCTCCTTGCCGCGCAAGAAGTCGATTTCGTGAACGCGAAAGATCAATTCGCTCACGTCGCCGCGGGCATTGGCGGGCAGTTGGGGGTACTCATCCCGCGCGATATTCGCGCTTTCCGTTTGGAGCGAATCGAGCGCATCGCGCGTGCGCACCAGCTGGAACTGGATCTTGCCGTCCTTCCAGAGGTAACGCGCGGTCAGTTGGGCCACCTGGCGGGTTGCAGCCAGAGCATTGGCTTTGTGCCGCCGAATTCCGGGCGTCGCGCGCAGCACGTTGGCGGTGTCGACACCGAGATTCACGACCTGTGCGGCCAGAAACTTGACACGGTCCGCGGCCTCGTCGATCTCCAGGCGCGTTGCGTCGACTTCCGACTCGATCTGGAGCAGATTCTGATCGGAGTTGACGCCGGTTTCCAATTGGCGATTGCGGTAGGAATTGGTGAAGTCCGCCAGCTCCTGCTGGGCATCCTCATATTCTCTTTTAGCCAGCGACAATTGTTTTTCGGCGAGGCTCTGGCCCTCGTCGCCCGCCATCACCTGTTCGCTCAGTTTGCGCTCGCGGTAGACCTCCGCCAGCGCCGTGGCCATGTTGGTGGCTTGCCGCGGGTTCTCTGACTGAGCCGTGATCACCACCTGATTCTCGCCGATCAAGTCCACCTCGATATTGTCGCGCAATTCTTCGATCTGCAGCGTCCGCACCATCGTAGCCAAGTCGTTGTCGGGAAATTGCGCCAGCATCTTCAGACCGGCTTCGACGACGTCGGGGGACGGCTCCAGTTTGAGCTGTTCGATCATCCGGTTGATGTAACCGGAAGACATGATCTCCGAGCGGGTGGCGGCCAGCCAATATTGGCGGGCGCGCGGCTCCGGCAAGACGCCGGACTCATTCGGCAACAGGCGTTCCAGCGCCGGCGAGAGGAATTTTTGGTTGGAGATCACGACCTTGGTCGAGGACTGGTAGATCGTGGGCAGCAGATAGCTGCCGCCGAAGGCGACAGCCGTGACGATTACCAAGGGCACGATCAACCAGAACTTGCGCTTCCAGATGATCTGCCAGAGATCACGTATGGTGATCTGACGTTGACTCAATTGTTTATCCGGTCGATCAAGAGAATCGTCGACGTGATAGTCGTTCCTAACGTGACGATGTCACGGAACAGGTTGAAGCCGCCGCCAAAGCCACCCCGACGAAGCGGGACGTAGATTGCGTCCTCCGGCTGGAGGATGTAGCGCTTGGGGCTGCCAGACTTCAGTTGCTTGTCGAGATTGACTTCGTAAACGTTCGCATACTCGCCGCTCTTGGATGAGACGCGAATGCTTTTCAGGTCGGCATCGGGGCTGGTACCGCCGGCCAATGCGATGGCTTCGAACAAATCGATCTTGGCATCGAGCGTGTAGACATTCGGCCGGGCCACGGCTCCGACGATGTAGAAGACGCCACGGGTCGCTTCGGGCTCAACGGTCGCAATCGCGGCGGGAACGCCGCCGAGAGTGGGGGGCACGCGAATGATGTCCTTGGCGTGCACCTCGGGGAGCTTGGAGAAGTCCCGCGAACGAATCGCGGACAGCACATCAACGGTCAACACCGTGCCGGGATCAATCGCGCCGCCGCGAATCAGGCGGACGTTGGTCAGATCACCGGTTGCTGTCACGCCGCCCATTTCCTTGATGATCGTCCAGATATCGGGAATCACCTCACGGGCATAGCGGCCCGGAGTGACGACCTGACCTTCAACAAACACGGTCTGCGAATTATAGGCGGTAACGACGACCGTCGCCTGACTGATGTCGCGATTGAAGCGCGAGACCTGCTCGACGATCTTGCGGGAAAGCTGGGCCGTGGTCAGTCCGGCGGCGGTGATTTCGCCGATGACCGAGAGGGTGACCTTGCCATCGGCGTTGACGGTTACCGTCTGATCAAGTGTCGGCTGCTGCCAGAACGAAACGTGCAGGACATCATCGATCCCGATGACATAGTCCGCCCTGGCCGCACCGGGGGTGAGAACAAACCAGAGGGCGATGACCATCAGTGAAACTGTAAACTTCCTTGTCATATATCCTACTTTTTCACGGTGATAAGATTCTCGTCGAACATGAACGACTTGTTCTTGCCGGTACTTTTGGCCTGCAACAAGGCCATGTCGGCACAGTATATTAATCGGTCAATTCGTTGTGCGTCATTAGGATAAATTGCTCCACCCAGTGATACGGTGATGCGCAGGCTTTCGGCGGAAAATTTATCTTTGAACTCATTGTTGAGGATGGCAATGCGGAGGCGTTCCATGAAATTCGCGCAATCAGCAGCGTTCGTATCCGGCATCACAATACAAAACTCCTCGCCGCCGTAACGCGACACGATGTCGATGGAACGCACCGACTTGGTCAATAATGCACCAAGTTGCTCCAATAGAAAGTCCCCCGACTGGTGGCCGTAAGTATCGTTAAAAACCTTGAAACCGTCAACATCAAAGATCACCAAGCCGAGATGACGGCTAAAGCGCTGAGCACGAGTCATTTCCTGCTGGAGACGTTTGTAAAAGTATCGGTAGTTGTAGAGGCCGGTGATTTCGTCGGTATAGGACAAGCGCTCGATCTTTTCGAAGTTGGACAAGTTATCGAGAATCAATCCGAGCATGCGACTAAAGGTACGGAAGACCTCAAAGCCCTGGGCGGAGATCTGGTCGGGAGAACAGGCCAAACCGATGTAGCCATCGCGGGAGTTGGAGCCATTGAGCAGCGCGAAGCAGTGGACCCCGGCGGCCGTTAGGGCCTGAATGCCCGAATCGGACTTCAGCGGTTCATCGAGCGCGGCCAGCGACAGGATCGGCGCTTCGGCCGACAACCGGCTCAAGAGCGGGTGATTGGCGGGCAGCGTAAAATTGCCGGGAAGATTGGGCAGTCGACCGCGATCGACCTGGCGGGTGAGGTTACGACCTTCGCTATCGTTGAGCAGCAGCACCGACGACTGCACCTTGAATTCCTCGGCCAGGAGCTTGAGATAGGCGGCATAGAGCTTGCTGCGATCGTAGATCCGCGCCAGGCGATCGACGGCGGACAAGAGATTCATCGGGTCCTGAGTCGATGCTTTGGCGACGTTGTCGCGCTCCCGCCGCAGCGTGTCGATCTGCTGTTTCAACTTCATCACGCTTTGGTTGTGCTTGAAGCCGGCATCATCAAGGTGTTTGTAATTTCCCACCTGATCCGCCAGCGACAGCAGGAAGGGGCGCATGAGTTTGAACGGCAGCTCCCGGGGCTGGGCGAAGGCGATGAAGTAGTTGCAGCGGCCGCCGGTCAGAACCGGCACCGCGTGATCGAAGGGGTGAGCGGCATTGCCTTCACTGCCGTCACCGGGATAGATTTTGCGAAACGCGATGGCCGATTCGCGCTTCTCCATGCTCGTTTCCAATTCGCTGCGGAAGAGCACGCGGTAGGCTTTCAAGTCATCGCGCGCGACGCCGTAGGTATCGGTCAACATGAAACCGCGCTTGCGCCGCGCGAACACAGCTACCGAGGGCAGGCCGAGGTCTTCGTGGAAGAATTGCGCCAGGGCGGCCACCTGCCGATCCAATTGCTTGTGCTGAGAAAAGTCTTTGTGGATTTGCTCGACCTGCTGCATGTACAGCCGCACGATGCCGTCGAGACGACTGATTCCGCGGGCGCGCATCAATAGCCAAAGCAGGACGCCGCCGGCCGCGACGATGACCGCCGCCGTGATCAGCAGGATCCGCGCCAGATCTGGAACAACCAGCGCTCCGACCAATAGCGCCAAAATCGTCGCTACGTAGGCTGCCAATGCGAGAAACATAAATAGAACGATTATATAAACAGACGTGACTCAGGTAGCAAGCCGAAAGAACGTCCGGACGCGCCAGCGTTTACAGGTGAGGAACTTCCCTACGGCTGACGGCTGAAGCGGAATCGATTCTTCTTCGAGAGCAGCGAATGCCGGCGCAGGATGCCGAACACGCCCCACCAACTGATGGGTGGATTGCTGCCGTTGGCATCGCTGTTGACGATGCGAACCAGTTCACGAATTGAGTAAAACGGATCGGTTTTGACCAATGCCAAGACCATGCTCGCGACGCCGGGCCGGGCGGTTGGTTGCGGGGTAACCGCCGGTTCCGCCTTAGCCCGAACGACCGGTTTGACCGCCGCTTGGGGCGGTTCCATTTCGGCAGTCGCAGTCTCCACCTGACGCGCGAGCGAGACCTTCTCGGCCTCCTTCTGATTGTGTTGGCGGACATCTTCCGCTGGTTGGTCGGCGGAGGCACCGTTGCCGCCGCGAAATTCGATCTTGGCCTTCTCAATGTTGTCGTAAGCCTTGAGGATCGAGTCAAACTCCAGCAGCTCGAAAATCTCGTACACGCTGGGAATCATGCGGGCCAGCTTAATATCGCCAGCATTCGATTTGATCTCGCGAATATTGCTGATGAAGATGCCCCAGCCCGCGGAGGAAATGTAGTCGACGCCGGCCAGATCGATGATGATTTTGTAGCGCTTCTGCTCCATCAACGAGTTCATGACCCGTTCGAGTTCGGAAGCAGTCATCGTGTCGATCACGCCATCGACGCGGACCAGCGTGATGTCGCCGCTTTGCCCCGAGGTGTCCAGAGAAATTCTTATGTCGTCCATGCCTGCGCTTCGTCCTTTGTGGCCGCGATCGGGTGGCCGTTCTGGCGGTAGTTGACGATCTCCTTGGTGAACAGGAAGTAGTCGAGGGCGCCGTTGGAATAGGGCGCATGCTCGAAGACCGTCTTGTACATCATCTGCGCTTCCTTCAACTGCGTATTGATGCGGATGCGCGTGGAAAACAGTTTTTCGCCGTACTCCGTCAACAACTGGTTGTAGATCGATTTCGAGATTTTCGTCCGGGTGTCGAAGAAGGTCGCCAGGATGCCCAGCAATTCGACGCGCCGGCCAATCTTCTCGTAAAGGTCGTCGAGCAACTTAAGCGTCTTCTTGGCGCCCTCACAAGCAAAAAAATCCATGGACACCGGGATGACGACGCCGTCGACGTAATTCAGGACATTCATATTGATCAGATTGATAGCCGGCGGGCAATCGCAAATGACGTAATCGGTACCGCGCAGGTTTTCCAGCACGACTCGGAGGCGCTGTTCGCGGTCGACCTGGCGCGCCAGGAACAACTCCGTCTCGACCAAACGCGTTGAGCCGGAATCAATCAGGTACAGATTCGGACGCAGCGACGAAATCTCAACGTCGCCGGTCGTCAGCAACTCCGCCAGTCCCTTCTGTGGCCGCACGTTGAAGGCCATAGCGACATTCGCCTGGCTGTCGCAATCGAGGATCAACGTCCGTTTGCCGGACATGGCCAAACAGTGGGCGAGGTTGATGACGGTAGTGGTCTTGCCGGTTCCGCCCTTGCAGGTGATGACGGCGATCTTCTTCAATTCTCGGGTTCCTTCTTGCGATCACCTAACAGCCGCTGCTCGTACTCTTCGAACGAGACCGGCGCCGGTTCCTCCGGCACGGCGATCACTTCGAGATTTATGCCTTCGGCGGCACGCTTCTGCCACTGCTTCTCGTCCATCACATCCAGGCGCGCGGTGGAAAGGACGTTGCGCTTTTCGGCTTCACGGTCGAGTTCTTTGACGCGTCCAGCCACCCGGTCAAATAATAAACGCAGCTGGTCGGGCGATATTTGACCTTCCATTTCCTCGAACATAGCGGTCAGGACGTCGGTGCGCTCGTCGTCGACACCCAATTCGCGCAAACGATCCTTAAAGGCAGCGATGCGGCTGTCTTCCTGACGCTGCAGACTGTCCTTGATTTGCTCCAGATACGCACCGCGGTCTTGCACCGGGGATGCGGTTTCGACTTTTTGCGCGAGCCGTTGATATTCCTGCTCCTGCTCGGCGGTGAGGGTGCCGCCGAAACGCCTGGCGAATTCATAACGCTGGCGTTTGGTATTGAGCCGCAGCCGCACTAATTCGCCGTAAATTGTGCGATCTTCGATTGCCGCATGACCCGCCTGCTCGAGTTCGCGGCGGATGCGAGTCGGACCAAAATCGGGATTCTTGCGAATAATCTCCAGCACGGCATTGCGCTCGGTGTACGACAGTTGTGCCGGCGTATCGTCAACGCGCAGCGTCTTGTTGAGCAGCCCTTCCTCGCCATACTGCTCGAAGCGCTTCTTGTAGCGATAGTACGTCGAAGTCGACAGCCCCATCATGCGGCAGGCTTCGGCAATCGGGACTTTCTGGATATCCACCATTTCCAGCAGCTTCTTGCGACGCGCGAAGAGATACTCGTCGGCCTCAATCTTCTCCTTGATAACGACCATCGTGATGTCGTCGTTCTGCTCCGCGCCCTGGGCAAACTGGCTGAGATCGTCTTGAAACTTCTCGGCGAATTCATCGGGGGACAGGTCGGAATTTTCACGAATGAAGCGCAGGAACTTCTCCATCCCGTACTGTTGCTTGCGCGGGTTCATCGCTTCGGTGATACCGTCAGTGTAGACGACCAGCATATCGCCCTTCTTCAGGCGCACGCCCTGGCTCTCGAGATTCTCTTCGAAGCTGACGCCATCGGGCAGCGTGATGCCGAGCGGGATGCCGCGCGGATTCATGAAGTAGGTCTTATCGTCGTCCTTACGGTAGAGGATCATCGGGTTGTGACCGGCGGAGGCGAAGGAGATCTTGCGCTGCTGGGTATCGATTACGACCATGAAGATCGTGATGAACATCCCCTTGCGCACGTCTTCGGTGACGAATTCGTTGACGTTGCACAGGATATCGACGGGTGAACGGGCGCCGCGCGATTCGAGGCGAATCGCCGTGCGGATCATCGTCATCACCAGCGACCCGGGGACGCCCTTGCCCGAGACGTCGGCCACAACGATGCCGAGCGTCTTTTCATCAAGCCAGACGAAGTCGTAATAATCGCCGCCGACGTCCTTGGCGGCGCGGTAGATCGTCGCGATGTCAAAGCCTTCGATATCGGGGAAGCTTTTTGGTAGCAGCGTATGCTGGATGTCCTGCGCGACCTGCATTTCTTTGCGCATTCGCTCCTGCTCGACGACGTTAGCTTGCGCCTCCTTGAACTTGACGCGCATCTCATTGAACGCTTCGGCGATGGCGTTGTATTCGGCGGCACCGGCGACTTCGATCTTGCTATCGAGATCGCCTTTGCCGATGCGGCGCACGCCGTCAATCAGGCGCTGGATCGGGCGCACGAAGTAGTTGGAGAGCAAATAGACGGCGCCGATCACGATTATCATCGCCAGCGCGATGGTGATGAGAATGGTTTTTCGGGCCGCGGCAATTCCCTGCAGCAAGCGTTCCTCGCCAAAGCCGATATGCAGGCGGCCAAAATTGCGTCCCTCATAGTTGACCGCTTCGATCACATGGAAGACGTTGGTCCCGGCGGGATCGTTGTAGACCTGGGCGTCGCCGACGCGTGCCGGATCGACGGCGGCCGGAGGATGATAGGCAGTGTGCAATTTGTCGGGTGAGTCAGTTGAGGCCAGGATCGTGCCTTGTTCGTCCAGTATGTAGATGTAACGGACGTCCTGATTCTGGCGCGCAAAATTGCGAACAAACTCGTCAAACTCGACGTCGGACGACCGGTTGATGAAGTGATTGGCGGCCTGCGCGGAGATCGCATTGCCGTACTCCTCGATCGAACTTTCGAACTGGTCCTGGCGCCAGTCCACCATGCGCGACTCCCAGAGGAAGTAGACTGACACGATGACTGCCGTCATGATGAGCGAAGTCCACAGCGCGAACTTCAGGCGGATCGAGACACCTTCGGCTTTCACCACGGTCTCCGGCTTGGCGCCGGGATAGCGTTTCATAATCCGCAACTCGTTGACGCCGCCGCTGGACTGATAGCTGACGTCGTCGGTGACCTTGCGGATCAGGTAGATGCCGAGTCCGCCCTTGCGTCCGGTCTTGATATAGTGATCGAGATTGGGGTCGCTGGTTTTCTCGAACTCGAAGCTGCGGCCGCGATCATAAATCGAGACGCCAATGCGGTCGGCATAGAGCGACAGTTTTAGCTTGATTGTCCCTTCGCCGTACAGGTAGGCATGCCGAATCACATTCGTACAAGCCTCCTCGATTGCCAAAAGAATGGCGGTGACATCCTTGCGGCGAAATGGCGTTTCGGCCATGACCCCTTCGACGAAGCCGCGAATATCGGGCAGCTTCGACTCGACCGCCGGGAATTCGGCAAAGATCTCTTTAACTGGCCGTGCGAAGAGTCTCATAGACAAGGATCGTACATTCTCTCAATGCAATTGCCAATCGTGATAATCGGACTATGCAATTACGAGCCGTAAGTAGCAGTGCTTCATTCAATTGAGCCGGTAGATTGAAGTCTTAGCTTAGCTTGTTGAATGTTCTTCTCCGTATCGCTGTTACCGGGATAGCGTTGGAGCACTTGCTGCCAAAGACGGATTGCTTCGGCATATTCCCCGCCGCGGAACTTCTCAATCCCTTCGAGATAGATCTTCCAGGTGACGTTGTCTTTCTGGATATCCGCCAGCGAGACACTGCCGATGCTGCGCCGGGACTCCAGCCGGTTGAGCAGCATCTGCGCTACCGAATCCTGAGGATTGGCGGCAAGCGCGCGGGACAGGTAGTCGCGGGCCTGCGCCGAGTCGCCGACGTCATACGCGGCAACACCGGAGCGCAGGAGCCCCAGCGATGTAATGCGATTGTTGATCTGGGTCAGACCCCGCTGTGCCGCCTGGTCGTCGGGATTCAACTTGAGAATTTCGCCGTAACGCACGGCCGCCTCGCTCAGCTTTCCGGCCGCAACTTGCCGTGTGGCTTCCGTGCGGAGAGCGTCGATCCGATCTGTGGTCAACAGATTGTATTCGGCTTCGCCCTGCTGAAAACGCTGATCATCGCTAAAGGCGGGGCGCAAGCGCGACAGCGTCACGGCCGCAGCATCGAGGTCTTTGAGATTGAGGGCTTCGCGCAGATCAGCGAAGACTTCTTCCGCCTTGAGGGAATCAGTCTCGGCCAGCACCCCGGCCCGGACGGTTTCGGTCAGCTCTTGCGCGCGACGTTGCTCGATGTCATTAAGACGCTGGGATGCTTCTTCGTCTCCCTGATCCGCAAGCACATAGACTTTCTCATAGTACACTTCGGCGGAATCATACATGCCATTCTGATAGAAGTAGCGTGCCTGGGTCATCGCGAAGTTCAGGTCGCGCTCGCGCGTCTCGCGCGCAAGCTGCTCGGCGGCCACGCGCCGTTCGTTTTCCCGCCGGGCCAGCATCGACTCCTGCGAGCCGCCCAGGGAGATGTCTACGGAGAAGCGGTGTTGGGCGTCGAAGTAGTCCTGAGTTCTAAACGTGTAACCGAATTGCGCAAAGCCGACTTTCAACCCGGCACCGAGATTGACCTGGTCAACGTCGTAACCGGCGCGCAGGAAGTAATGATTGAGGATCGCGAATTCAGCACCGGTATGGAACAGCGGATCGACGTTCTCCGTCTTGTCAACGTCAACTTCGAGTGACAGGCGGTGGCGACCGTCGGAGATTGGCAGGATGATGCCGACGCCGGCCTTGAAGTTGATCGGCAGGGTTTCGGCATCGCGGTCGAGGCGAATTTCCGGCGCGAGCAGATTCTGGGCGTTCAGGCCGAGGTGCAGTTTCTCGCTGAGGGCCACGCGCAAGCCAACGTCAGCGCCGCCGCCATACGCGGACTGATTGTCGAAATCCTGGCCGAACAGTTTCAGGGTCGCACCCAGAGCGATGTAGCGATTGACTTGCTTGCCGTAACCGATCAGGAACAACTGCTCACTGGAGCTGAAGGTGCCGTTCAGGCGGCCCTGGGAATCGCGACGTTCGATGTCGTCGGTGCGCAGCAAGAAAGCTCCGACCGAGAACGTGCCATAGTCCAGCGTCGGCCAACCGAAGGCCGCAAACGAGTAGGTGGTACCCTCGGGCAGCGGCAAATGCATCAGAGACAGGGAGCGATCATTAAGATTGGTCAGCGCCGCCGGATTCCAGAAGATTGCTGAGGCGTCGTTGGCGAGAGCGACGTTAGCGCCGCCCATCCCCAGCGCCCGTCCGCCGGCGCCGGAATTGAAGATCGGCGTCAAGCCGGCGCCGGTGCCGGCAAACACGGCTGGACTCAGAGAGAGTGCCAGCAAAGCAAGCAAGAGCAATAGCGGTGCGCGTTTCATCACTTCACCACCGCAATCTTGGTGCGAACTTCGCCTTCGCCGTCAACCGACAGCACCGCGACGTAAACGCCATTGAGAACAATCTGGCCGTCCTGATTGCGGCCGTCCCAGTAGACCGTCACTGGTTCGGCCAACGAAGCCGGCGGGGGAATTTCACGTGTAATGACTTCCTCGCCGTGCAAGGTGTAGATCTTCAATGTCGCCGCTCGTGCCGTGCTCAGATTGTAGACGAGCGCAGCGCGTTCGTGAATCGGCGAGAATGGATTGGGATAGCAGAAGAATGACTGCGAGAGCGCCTGGGCGACCAAAGTGAACTGGCGTTCGATCATCAAATCGGAGGCAAACCGCGCGGAGATCGGCACGGGTTTGGTGCCGGCGGCGGTCTCGTAGGCTGCCGCAATCGAATTCGAATCAAGATAGAGGCTGAAGTCCTGCAACTCCGGATTGGCCGCAATCGTGAGGCTGAGAGTCCCAGAACGCGGGATCCCGTAGCCGCTGCCGAGATTGAAGCGAACCGCGGTCTCGCCGATGACACCGGCCAGATTGCCCTGATTGTTGTAGTTCAATTGAGCGCCGGTCAGGACGGTGCCGGGAGCGACGATCTCGTCGTCGCGGTCATGAATCTCGAATTCCAGAAAAGTCAGATAGGGCTGCTCCGCCTCGCCGACGATATCGAAGCTCAGGTTGAGCACGTCATAGCTCTTCCCCGGCGTCAGCAGTTGCAGCAGCGGCGCGGTGAAGTCGACTCCGATTGCCACCTGGCTCTCGGAGCAGATTACACGAATCGTATCCGCACGATCGAGCAGTCGCGCGGCGCTGCCAAGGTTATCGTCGTCCGGAGTTGCGGTGATCGCAATTACTATCCTTCCAGTGTCGTCATCCGGCGGCGCCGAAATCATCCACTCGACTTGCTCGCCGACCGAGAACGTCTGTGTGACGGCACCATTGATGACGAAGTTGCCTTCGACCACCGACAGGGTCAATTCGCCGCTGCCGACGGTCGCTTGTCCGGCATTGAGCACGCTGGCGGCGATCGAGAATGATTCCCCCAGGCCGACGATGCCGTCCTGGGCCGAGACCGGCGCGGCGATCTGGCTCTCCAGATTCAAGCTGGCAGGGGTCTGGATAACCACGACCGCCGTCGGACTTCCCTGCGGGCTTTCGACCAGGGCGGCAAGACCCGAGGTAGCACCCGTAGCCTCGAGAACGGTCGCGCTGAACAACTCGGAGATCGTCGACTGAAATGCCGCCTCGATGGAATACTCGACGGTTGTGTCCCGGCTGACGCCGAGCTCAAGAATGGTTTTGTCCGGCACGAAACTCGAATTGCCATTGCTGGCCAGACGCAGCTTGATGTCGGACAACGGCTCATCGCCGGTATTACGGAGATCGACCAGAAGTTTGAACGACTGGCCGAGGTTGACGTACGGCGGATTGCGCATTTCGAGCGTGACCGACATCAGCTTGACCGCGGCGCCGAACGGGATCGCGACGGCCGAGCCGGGGATCGTAAAACGCGAGCTTTCCGAATGCCCGTTCGCTGTGCCGCTCACGGCGATCACGAACGAGTCAACTTCCGAACCGATATCTTGTGGGATCGTAATGGACTTGAACAGGAGGTTGGCGTCGCCCGGCAACAGCTGCAGGGAATTCGCATCGAGGCGCGCAGTGAATTGGCGTTCACCCGCAAACAGCGTCAAGCCGGAGGCAGCCAAATCGACTGCCAGCGTTGCCGTGCCGGAATTCTTAACTCCCAGGGAGAGCGCAACATCGGTCCCGCGATAGAGCACCTCGGGCGCCAAAGTCCCGCTGCGATAGGCGATTTGCGGTGGTGTCTGAATCATGATCTCGTCGACGACCGGAAAAGTCTGGTCGAAAGCAACCGTACCGAGTGATCCGACCATCTGGAGACCAATCGTACCGACGGTCTGCGAGTCGATCTCGGGCAAATCCGCCATTGGGAAAGTGAGCTGAGTCGAGCCACCGTTTCCGCCGACAACAATTGCAGCCGGCAATTGGAGATTCAGGTCGGCGCCGCCGGCAAATGGGATCGACATCGTTGTTGTCGTCGCGAGGCGGAGGTCATCGTCACTTTCGTTGCGCACGGTAATCGCGAAGGCATAGCTTCGTCCGGCAGTCACCTGGATCGGCGTCAGCGTACCGGCAACGACGGAAACGCCCTCGGCCGGCAGGATTGTCAGTTGGTCAAGCGCCGTAGCCGAGTCCTTCACGATCCCGGTTCCCAACTGCGCCGCAAACACGGCATCCACCGACAAGACCTGATTCGGCAGGTTCGGAACGGCACCGGTGAGCGTGAAGACTTCGTTGGTCAAGGGCGCGATCTCGTGGTTCAGCGGCGGCGAAATCGCAACTGGCTGGAGCCGCGAGCCGTTGCCGTAGAGCCGAATCGCATTCACGGTAGCCGGCTGGGTACCGAAATTGGCGATGGTCAGGCTGAAGCTATATTGCTCGCCCAGATAGCGATACTCTTGCGCAAATTCTCCGCGGGTAATCTTCAGCAACGATAGACCGACTTCCGGAGATTG
>JADYYF010000169.1 GCA_020853795.1 Candidatus Zixiibacteriota bacterium | reverse complement strand
GTAAAGAACTGGATATCGTCCAGCAACAGCAGATCAACCGTGCGGTAGCGATTGGAGAACTCGTGCACCGACTTGGTCGACAGCGACCGAATGAATTCGTTGGTGAACTCTTCGCTCGACACATACAACACGCGCAGGTGCGGCTGCGTCTGGCAGACAGCATTGCCGATTGCCTGCACCAGATGCGTCTTGCCGAGTCCAACGCCACCATAGATGAAGAGCGGGTTATAACGGTTTTCACCCGGCGCGTCCGCGACGGCCTCACAGGCGGCGTGAGCAAAGGTATTCGAGTCGCCAACCACGAAAGTATCGAATTGGTAACGCGGGTTCAGCTTGGGTGGCGGCGCTGCGGGACGAACGATTTCGACCTCGTCGCCGTCGTCACTCACTTCAACGTGATTGCCATTGCCGTTCCCGTTGCCGCCAAACATCTCCGCCTGAATCGGCAAATTCAGGATTTTGAAATCGAAATTCCAATTGCGGCCGGAAATCTCGGCAAGTGCTTCGGTGATCTGACTGCGATAGCGTTCGCGCAGCCAGTTGGCGGCAAATCGATTCGGCACCAGGATATTGAAAGAGTCCGTGTCGACGAACTCCGCCTTGGTCGGTTTCAACCAGGTAAAGAACATGTGTTTGCTGACCCGGCGGGATAGGCTGGATAAGCAACGGTCCCAAAGTGCGTTTAATTCTTCCTGCATATTTTTCCCCTCAAAAAATCCCTCCTCGAGAACCAGAGTCAAAAACTCTCGACGTCCTCAGCCACACTTCCGACCCGGTTTTTCCAGATCCGAGATTTGGAGCGAACGAACAGAGAGCAGCCCCACACATAGCCCCCCATATATAGGCGCGATCTGATTTTTGTATCAAACCACTACAAGTTCGGAATGCCTTGAGCAATCACAACTTGGGTACAGAAAGGCGCTGGATAGTCCATTGGGGGTTATCCACAAGTTGTTAACAGATTGTTAACACGTTATCTACCAGCGACTTCCGGCGTAAAATATATGGAAGGCGGAAGGGTGAAGTCAAGCGAATCGTGAGAAAATTAGCGGTTGAGAAAAGGTCTTGGTTGCCTTGCGGTTTGCGTTCAAGAAAATCCGCCGCGTGTGTTGGCGTGACAACTCGGCGAACAGCGATTCTCTAACTAACACTTTCTGAGCGGCTTGCGGTACTCGGTCAAGTCTGCGCGAAATCCGGCGCGACGATTCGCGCGAAAATCAGATCAGTAAGCAATTACGTACCGCTACGAATTTTCTTGTCTACTCCACCGTCACCGATTTAGCGAGATTGCGCGGTTGATCGACATCGCAGCCGCGCAGCACGGCAATGTGATAGGCCAGTAATTGCAGAGGAATCGCTGCGATTATCGGATTCAGCATGTAAGGCACCTTCGGCAGGTAGATCACATGATTAGCCAATCTGGCGATTTCCTCATCGCCCTCGGTGGCCAGTGCGATGATCTTGCCGTTACGAGCTTTCACTTCCTGGATATTCGAGATCACCTTGTCGTAAACCATGTCCTGCTGTGCCAGCACAACGACCGGCATGTTCTCATCGATCAGCGCGATCGGCCCGTGCTTCATTTCGGCGGCCGGATAACCTTCGGCATGGATGTATGAGATTTCTTTGAGTTTCAGAGCGCCTTCGAGGGCAACCGGGAAATTAACGCCGCGGCCAAGGTAGAGGAAGTTGTTGGTGCGCGCATATTGTTCGGCGATTTCGCGGATTACGTGATCATTGCGCAGCAGATGTGTAACCTGATCCGGGATAAGTTCGAGCGCCTCGATCAATTGACGCCCTTTCTCCATCGACATCGACCGCTGTCGGGCCAGCAGGATGGTCAGCAACGCCAGCACCGTAACCTGGGAGGTGAAAGCCTTGGTTGAGGCGACGCCGATTTCGGGACCGGCGTGAATGTAAATGCCGCCGTCGGTTTCGCGGGCGATGGTCGAACCGACCACGTTGCAGATCCCGAGCACAGTGGCGCCCTTGCGTTTGGCTTCGCGCAGCGCGGCCAACGTGTCAGCCGTTTCGCCGGACTGGCTGATCACAAATACCAAAGTCCCTTCATCGATGATCGGTGCGCGATAGCGGAATTCGGAAGCGTATTCGACTTCGACCGGAATCCGGGCGAATTCCTCAATCATATATTCGCCGCAGAGTGCCGCGTGCCAGGAGGTTCCGCACGCAGACAGGATGATTCGCTTAACGTGCAACAACTGGTCGTACTGCAGCTTGAGGCCTGACAGTCGCGAGGTGCCCTCTTCGTAGTTGAGGCGGCCGCGCATCGCGTTGCGGATCGTGGTCGGTTGCTCATAGATTTCCTTGAGCATGAAATGGTCGAAGCCGCTCTTCTCCAGCTGATCAAGGTCCCACTCGATCTCCTGATATTTCGTTGGTACCGGGACGTTGTCCATCGTGGAAATCTGGATTCCGTGACGCGAAACGGTGGCAACCTCGCCTTCATTAAGATAAACGACCTTCTTGGTATGTTCGAGCATCGCCGAGACGTCGGAAGCAACCAGATTCTCGTTTTCGCCCAATCCCAGTGCAAGCGGTGAACCGTGGCGAGCAGCGACGATCACGTCCGGAGCATCCAGCGAGATCACCGCGATGCCATAAGTGCCTTCCACCTGCGACATGGCCAACTGGACCGCACGGGTCAGGTTATCGTCATAGTATTCTTCAATCAAGTGGGCGATGATTTCGGTGTCGGTATCGCTTTCGAAAGTGTGACCGCGGCGCTCGAGGAAGGAGCGAAGCGTCTTGAAGTTCTCGATAATGCCGTTGTGGACGACGGCGATCTTGCCGTGACAATCAAGGTGCGGGTGCGCATTGATATCGTTGGGGACGCCGTGGGTGGCCCAGCGTGTATGTGCAATACCTGCCGTAGCCTGGAACGACTTGCCTTCGATGAGATCTTCGAGCACCCGGATCTTCCCGGCAGCCTTTTCGAAAATCACCTGACCGTCTTCGATCAGAGCGATTCCGGCGGAGTCATAGCCGCGATACTCCAGGCGTTTGAGGCCGTTGATCAGAATCGGACTGGCCGGGCGCTTGCCAATATAGGCAACTATTCCACACATATGACTGCCTTCCTGCTTGGGTACTCTTTACCGCACTTACCTTTGATTGATCGTCATGCGCTGTACATCACATTATACTCGACTGCGCGGCTGCATTCGGGAAATTTCTTGGGCGCCAATAGAGAATCCAACCTGTTCTGCGGCAACCACCTCGTGATAGTCTTACTGCGCCGAAGCGAGGAAATTGTGTAAGCTCCTTCAGCTGTGCAACGACTTGCACCTGCGGGAAACCAGTTAAGTCGAAATAAAACAACAACTTCGATCGTGTTTCGGTTCGGCACGACCTCTGCGTCATCAGCAAGAGGTTATGAAACGAATGTACGAAAGACCTCTGCCAGTGTTGCTGACGATTATCGGCATTATGGTATTGATACTGATGTTGGTTCCGTCGGCAGCCGCGGGGAAATACCCCAAGGACGGTCAGTTCAAACGGCTGCCCGACAGCAAGGACTACTGGTTCTACGTTGACCGCAACAACTGGGAGATCGAGGCTCCAGACAAGTGGACTCACATGATGGGCTCGATGGGCTCGACCTCGGCTTTGAGCCAGTTCATGAACAAGTATGCTGCCGGCGCCCTGGTGATGACGTTCGGGCTGTTCAAGGAATACGATGACGCCTATCGGGAGGGGTGGTCGTATCGCGATATCATTATGGATGCACTCGGAGTGACAGCATCGCTGACGGCCAACACCCGTTATCGACTGCTATGCGACTACAACAGCGACCAAGTGCTTCTAAAGTTGAGCATTACGGTGCATTGACAAGCAACCTTTCCGTGGTTAGTGGGCGAGGCGGTTTCCGGGCATGGGGACCGCCTCAATATTTCCGGCAGTTTTATGACAACTTTGTGACGATTTGGCAGTAGATGACGGTATATTCGGCGACAAATGCGGTCGAAGATGCAAAAATTATGCTTGACCGAGATTGTGTGAGGAGATATTTTTTGTGAAAGCTTTCACATTTTTTCGATGCGGAAAACGGTGACTGGGAGACTATGAGAGAGCGCAAGATATCGGAATCGACAATTCATCGACTTTCCCATTATTACCGGGCACTGAATATTCTCGAAAAAGAGCATTACGAGACGATTTCATCAAAGGAGCTGGCCAAGCGGGAGAAGCTGACGCCGGCGCAGGTGCGGAAGGACTTGTCGTTCTTCGGGTCGTTCGGCACGCGCGGGTTAGGATATCCGGTAAAGGAGTTGAAGGCGCGGATCGCCAAGATCCTCGGCATCGACCGCACCTGGAACGTGGCGCTGATCGGGGTGGGCAATATCGGTTCGGCTCTGGTGTCGTACAAGGAGTTCCAGCGGCAAGGGTTTGTCATCAAGGCGCTCTTCGACTCGGATCAGCGTAAGATTGGGTCGAATCACAAGGGGATCACGGTGCTCGGGATGGAGCATCTGGAAGAAGAACTGCAAAAGTACAAGATCGAGGTCGTGATTATTGCCGTGCCTGCTGCCGCAGCACAGGGAATCGTCGATCATGTGGTACACTGCAATATCAAGGCGATTCTGAACTTCGCGCCGATCAAGCTCAAGGTTCCCGACGACGTCGAGGTGCGGACCGAGAACATGGCCATGGAATTGGAGCATCTCTCGTTCACGTTGGTGAACTCCCGCAGCAAGAGCGAGCGGAAAAAGTCTTGACACCCGTTGAGTTCTCCTCTACATTTTTTAGTGGTGGAATACGGCCGCGGGGGCCGGATTGCTGCCATGGATAAAATGAAGCGCAGAATTCCTGTAATTACAGCCGCTATCCTTGTGACGATTCTGACAGCGTCGGTCGCCCAGGGGTTATTCTTTGCCAATCTATTTCTGGTTACCGGCACCATCACGCAGCAGGGTCAGCCGGCACAGAAGGATTTGACCGT
>JADYYF010000168.1 GCA_020853795.1 Candidatus Zixiibacteriota bacterium | reverse complement strand
CGGGCAGGTCGTTCTTGTCGATGGAGAGGAACCAGCGCACGTTGGCGTTCTTGAGCTCGATGAATCCCCCGGCCTTGAACGGGGTGCTGACGTGGACTTCGCTGTGGTCGACATCGCCGAAGAGCCAGATCAGCAGATCGAAGAAGTGGATGCCGATGTTGGTCACCAGGCCGCCGGAACGGTCAACGCGGCCCTTCCAGGAAACCTGATACCAGGCGCCGCGCGAGGTAATGTAGGTTAGTTCGATGTCGCGTTTGCGGCTCGCACCGGCTTGCTGGATCTTGCGGCGTAATTCCAGCAGTGCCGGATGCACGCGCAATTGCAGGATCGTAAACACGCGTTTGCCGGTTTCCTGTTCGATCTCCTCGAGCGCATCGATGTTCCAGGGATTGAGGACGACGGGTTTCTCGCAGATGGCGTGGGCGCCGACCCGCAGGGCAAAACGCACGTGGGCGTCGTGGAGATAATTCGGCGAGCAGATGGTGACGTAGTTGACGCGCCGATCGTCCCCCAGCCGGCGTAGCTTCTCGACATGACGGTCGAAGCGCTCGAACTCGGTGAAGAACTTGCAGTCGTCAAAATAGCCGTCGAGAATCCCGACGGAGTCATTCGGGTCAACAGCGGCGACGAGCAGATTACCGGTTTCCTTGATTGCTTTCAAGTGCCGCGGTGCGATATAGCCGGCGACGCCGGTCATGGCAAAGTTATAGGGCATGATTCGTTTCCAAAAAACTGGCTAGTATTCCATCCAATTGCGTTCAACGTTGGCGATGATACCGAGCAACATCCAGCTCACCAACAGCGACGAGCCGCCGTAACTGACAAAAGGTAATGGCACACCGGCTACAGGCAAAAGCCCGACCACCATGCCGATATTGACGAACATTTGAAAGGCCAAAGCGGCGACCGCCCCAATGGCCACGAGGCCCATGAATTCGCTGCGCGCCTTCATGGCGGTGCGAATGCCGCGCAAGAACAGGAAGGCAAAGAGGCCAAGGATGACGACGGCGCCGAGCATCCCGAATTCCTCGGCACCGACCGAGAAGATGAAATCGGTGTGGCGGAGGGGCAGGTAGTCGAGCTTGTTCTGGCTGCCGGCCATGTAGCCTTTCCCCAGCAGCCCGCCGGATCCAATCGCGACTTTCGACTGAATGATCTGATAGCCGGCGCCGAGGGGGTCCTGGCCGGGATCAAGGAAGATCTTGATGCGCATCTGCTGATAGTCGTGCAGATGGTTCCAGGCGATCGAGCTAAGCGCGCCGACAAGCAGATTCAAGGTGACCAGCAGGATGGTGAAGGTGGGCGATCGGCGCACAATCAGCGTGGCGGCGACAATCAGCAGCGCGAAGAAGATGATCCAGGCCCACATGCTGGAGGAAGCGATCATACTGATGACCGGCGTGTAGAAGAGCAGCAAGTAGCGCGCCGGGAGGCCGGCCCAGAACATCATGGCCGAGAAGACGACGGTGAAGATCACGGCGGAGCCAAGGTCGGGTTGGCGCAAGACCAAGAAGGTGATGAAACCGCACATGGCGCAGGCGGTGATAATCTTGCGCAGGTGCGAGATGGGCCGACGGCTATAACTCAAGTAACGCGCCAGGGCGAAGATGAAGGCAACCTTGGCAACCTCGGAGGGCTGGAAGCTGAAAAACCCGAGATGATACCAGCGTTGCGCGCCGAATTTGCTGGCGCCGAAGAGGATCAACCCGAGCAACAAGACGCAGGCGACCGTATAGTAGACATAGGCAAACGCCTCGTGGAATCGCATCGGCGCTTTGAGGGTAGCCACAAAGACGACGATCCCGAGCAGAAACCAAACGATTTGCTTAACCCAGTCGTCCTGCAGGCGCGGATCCGTGGCGACGTGATTGGCCGAATATACCAGCACGATGGAGATAATCGTCAGCAGGCACGCGGCCACGAACAGCGGTAGATTACCGGAGTTGAAGATGTCCCGGGTAAAGATCTTCAAGGGCGATGAAATCCTCAATGGGGGCCGGCGCCGGCGGCGCCAGCAGCCCGGTTTTCTGGAAATGACGAATAAAGACGTCTCGCACGATCGGGGCGGCAGCGACGGAGCCATGTCCGGCCTGCTCGACAATCACGCAACCACAAATGGTGGGGTTGTCAATCGGCGCGAAGCCACAGAACCAGGCATGTTCGTTGCCGTGGGGGTTTTGCGCAGTGCCGGTTTTGCCGCCCATGGGAATGCCGGGGATGCGCGAGCGGGCAGCGGTACCGGCTCCGCCTTCGACGACCCGGCGACAGCCTTCCACAAGAATGCTCAAGGTCCGCTCGGAGAAGGGCAGTTGGCGCGTCACCACCGGATTGGCGCGCGTGATTTCGCCATTGGGTGACTTGATATAGCGCATCAAATGCGGTTGCATGACTTTGCCGTGATTCGCAACGCCGGCATAGAACTGTGTCAGCGAAAGCGGAGTTACCAGCAATTCGCCCTGGCCGATCCCGAGATTCAGCAACACGGCTTTGGTCCAGCCATATTTGCCGTAGGCTTTGTTGTACCAGTCTTCGTCGGGGACATGACCGGCTTTCTCGTTAGGGACATCGATGCCGGTGACGACATCAAAACCGCACTTGCGGGCGTAATCGGTCCAATTGTCGAGGCCGAGTTTGAGGCCGACCTGGTAGAAATAGGTGTCGCAGGAGACCTCGATCGCGCCGATGACATCCTGACTGCCGTGGCCGGATTTCTTGTGGCAGCGGAAGAAGCGATTCCCGAATTGATAGCCGCCATAACACGGTTTGAAGTGGGTATTGACGTCGATCAGGCCGAGTTCGAGCGCGGCACCGGCGGTCAGCAATTTTGCAGTCGAGCCCGGCGGATAGAGGCCGCGGATGGTGCGGTCGAGCAGCGGCCGGCGTTCGTCGCTGGCGAGCCGCTGATAGTCATCGCGCGGAACAAAGCCAGAAAAGAGGTTGGCATCATAGTCGGGCTTGGAAGTCATCGCCAGCACTTCCCCGGTCCGGGGATCCATAAAGACTGCGGCGCCGGCGAGCGAGTCACCGAACAGCGAGTCGCACAACATCTGTAGATCAAGATCCAGTGACAGCCCCAGTTCGCTGCCGGGGACCGGGTCTTTGTTCGGTTTCGACTCGAGGGAGCCGAGGATGCGACCCGAGGCAGTGACCTCCAGATAGTCGACGCCGTCGATACCCCGGAGGGGCTGATCATAGGTACGCTCGACCCCGGCGCGACCGATCATGGAGCCGATGCGATACTGCGATTGAGTTTCGCGTTCGTCGACTTCACCGGTGTAGCCGATCAGGTGCGATGCCACATTGCCAAACGGGTAGGTCCGGGCATGATCGAGTTGATACATGACGCCGGGAAACAACTCGTTGGATTCTTCAATGACGCAGACCGAGGCAAACGCGAGATCGCGCCGGATTGCCACCGGCTCGTGCTTGCGCGAGCGACGGTCCTTGATCTTCTTCTCAATACCGGCCTCGTCCATATCGATCAGGGGCGCCAATTCCTCGGAGAGTCGTTGCAGGTGCCGCACTTCGGTCGGGATCACCGAAACTGTATAGGCGGGACGGTCCTGCGCCAGGGCGCGGCCTTCACGATCGACAATTTTACCCCGCATGGCGGTCCGCGGGACGAGGCGGATCCGGTTTTCCTCGGACATCTGCAGATAGTATTGGTAGTCGATGACCTGCAGTTGTACGATCTTGGCTGCCAGCGCCAGCAGCACGAGAGCGGCGATGCCGATCATGATGCGGCCGCGCGTAGTTTTTGAGACCTGATCAATCAAGTCGGCGTCTCCGGATATCCAGCCGGATATCGAGATCGAGAATGTAGAACACAACAAATCCGACGACGGCGGTGTAGGCCAACGTCGGCAGCGAACTTTCCCAGTAGACTTGCGTCGCGGCGCCGAAATCGAAGCCGCCGGCGATCAGTTGATAGCCGAGCTGGAAGACGACTTCCGCGCCGATCAGTACATATAATCGGCTATACCACGGTTCCAGATTAAGGTGTTGGCGCAGTTCATAGATGACGGCGGCCAGGCCGAAGCGCACGAAGGCGCCGTAGCCAAAGAATTCCGGTGTCAGCGCGTCGGCAATCAAGGCGATGATCAGGGCGATCGGATAGGCGGTATCAAATTCCTCGCGTAAGACGACGATTAGGATGATGATCATCGTGAAATCGGGGGCAATGCCGTGAATCGCCATAATGTTGGCCAGCAGCGTCTGGCAGAAGGCAGTCAAATAGGCATAGACCAGAAAGATGAGCAGTCTAATTGCCATCAGTCGCCTCCAGCGGTTCCATCACCATCACGACGTCGAGCGCATCGAAATCGACGAACGGCGCGACGCGAATTTGTTTGAAAAAGGCTGAAGTCGGCGCTTCGATACTATCAACGACGCCGATCGCGAGTCCCTCGGGAAAGACACCGCCCAAACCGGAGGAGATCAGGGTATCGCCCTGCTCGACATCGGCATCCAACGAGACATCATCGAAATAGAGTCCGCGTCCGGAATGCCACTTGACGATCCCGAGCGTTTGCGACCGGGTATTGCGGGCCGCGACCCGGCAGTTCGGGCCGATCATCAGGGAAACGGTGGCGACGTTTCCGGTGCTGGAAGAGGTCTTGCCGACAATGCCGCGCTCGTCGACTACGGCGCGGAAGCGGTTGATTTGGACATTGGCCTTGATGATGGCAGTCGACAGGCGGCGACCCTGTTCGTAGGCCACGACATCGGCGGGAATGATGCGATAGCCGTCGCGCGGGAGGACCTCCAGCATCTTCTTGAAGCGCTCCATTTCGATGACGTCGTTTTGTAGTTGACGCTGCTCGAACTGGAGCCGGACGATTTCCCGCTGCAGCGCTTCGTTGTCTTCATAGACGCGATGGAGCGACGACACCTGGTTGGAGATGCCGAGAAAAGGGGAATAGAAAACGGTTTGCAGGAGACCGGCGACGAAATTGCGCTCACCGGTAAGCATCACCGACAGCAAGAGGGGAATGACCAGGCCGGAGACGGTCAGCAGCAGTTTGCGATTGCGATAGAGACGACCGGAGGTCCATTTCATCGAAGCTATTCAATAGAATCGAGAATCTGCAATAGTTCCCCGGGACTTTTGACGGTCATCAGCTTCTCCCGATTCTTCTCGGATTTCATCAGGTACGACAGGTGCGCCATCACCTTCAGATGAGCGCCGATAGCATCTTCGGGGGCGGCGATGAGAAAGAAAAGGTGCACCGGCTGGCGGTCCATGGCTTCAAAGTCGACGCCCGGATCGGAGCGCCCGAAGGCGATGACGATGCCCTTGGTCGCTTTAGTCTTGGCGTGCGGGAAGGCGACGCCGTAGCCGACGCCGGTCGTGACGAGGTTCTCGCGCGTGATAATATCCTTGAGCAGCAGATTCTTATCCTTCACCAATTTCGACTTAGCCGCCATCTCGACCAGTTCTTCGATAACGCCGCTCTTGGCGCGGGCCTGCAAGTCGAATGAAATCAATTGCTCTTCACAGAATTTCGATAGCTTCATCGAGTACCAACTCCTTACAGAAATTCCTCAGAACGCCGCGGCGGCTTCAAGCAGGAGAATCGGGATTCCCTGGTTGAGCGGATAACGCAGCCGACAGGCGCCGCAGTCAAGTGTATGCATTGCGGCGTTCAGAGTCAACGACCCTTTACATTTCGGACAAGCCAGGATGTGGAGGAGGTCGGCGTCGAAGTGGGGCGCCGGGCCGGAATCAGACTTCATCGTAGATTCCAATAACCCGGAATTTTTCCAGACGCCGCGCCAGCAGCTCCTGAGTGCTCAGCGATTTCAGTTCCGCCAGGCACGACAGCAGTTCGGCCTTGACGATTTGTGCCGCCAATTGATGATTGCGGTGGGCGCCGCCGGTCGGTTCGGGCAGGATCTTGTCGATAACCTTGATCTGCATGAGATCGGCGGCTGTCAGCCGCAGGGCTTCGGCGGCATCGGGCGCCTTGGTTTGATCGCGCCAGAGAATCGCCGCACAGCCTTCGGGCGAAATCACCGAATACCAGGAGTTTTCCAGCATCAGGATCCGATCGCCGATCCCGATGCCAAGCGCACCGCCGGAAGCGCCTTCGCCGATGATGGCGATGATGATCGGGACTTCGAGGCGGAACATTTCGAGGATATTGCGGGCAATGGCTTCGGCCTGGCCGCGCTCCTCGGCTTCGACGCCGGGGAAGGCGCCGGGGGTGTCGATGAAGATGATGATCGGGCGTCCGAAGCGGGCGGCGGTCTTCATCAGGCGCAAGGCCTTGCGGTAGCCCTCGGGATGCATCATCCCGAAGTTGCGTTCGAGCTTCTGCTTGGTGTCGCGGCCCTTTTGCTGGCCGACGATCAGGACTTTCTCGTTATCGAGTTTGGCGAAGCCGCAGACCACGGCTTTGTCGTCGGCATAGCCGCGATCGCCGTGGAGTTCGACCCAATCAGTAAAGATCAGCTGGATGTAATCCAGGGAGTACGGGCGCTTGGGATGGCGCGCCAATTGCACCCGTTGCCAGCGGGTCAGCTTGGAGAAGATCTCGGTCTGAAGCTTCTCCAGTTTCCGTTCCAAGGCGACGATCTCGGAGCTCAACTCCAGACCGCCGTCGGAGGAGAATTCCTTCATCTCCCGGATCTTTTTTTCCAGCTCGACTATCGGCTTCTCAAATTCCAAATAAAACCCGCCCGCAGCCACTATTTACCGCTCCTCCTTCCTGGACAGAAGCAGAAACCAGCCAGCAACGATGAGCATGAATAGCACCAATATAGAGAATACAATACGCCGGTCAAACAGAAAAAGTGTAAACACGAAAACCTGCAAAATCGCCGCCAGGCTCCAAAACGCGTAGACCGTTGCCTGCGGGCTCAAACCCCGCCGCTGCAACATGTGAAATAAGTGTCCCATATCCCCGCGCATGATCGACCGTCCCGTAACCAGGCGGCGGGTGAAACTGATTGCCAGTTCGATTAACGGCACACCCAGCGCCAGTAACGGTACGAACATGGCGACAACGGTGTAGCTCTTAATCGGGCAGTAAATCGCGGCGACGGCAAAGATGAAGCCGAGCGACTGGCTGCCGGAATCACCCATGAAGACGACGGCCCTGGGAAAGTTATACCGCAGAAATGCCAGCGTGACGGCAATGGTGATGATGCTGATCATTACGACAACGGGGATGTTCAGGACGAGCGCGGTATAGAGCAGACCAACCGCCGCGATCACCGCGAGGCCACCGGCCAAGCCGTTGAGACCGTCGATCACATTGAGTGCATTGATGATAATCACCACCCAGAGAATCGTCGCAACCAGCGCCAGCGGCCACGCCAAGGGGTACGAACCGACGAAGGGCACGTAGATGGTATCGATCTGCATGTGGCCGGCGAAAAGAATGACTGCAGCCGTAAGCTGAATCAGCAATTTGTAGCGCGCCTTGAGATCGGCAAAGTCATCCAGCACGCCACCGACGAAGACAAGTAGATGCGCAAAAAAAACGGGAACCAACCGCGAGCCGAACTCGACGCGCAGTTCGGGCGCGACGGCCAGACAGGATCCCAGTGCCGTCCAGAACCCGATAAAGATCCCCCAACCGCCAACGAACGGCGTCGGCTGCCGATGGCGCTTCCGGCCGCGTGGCCGGTCGAGCCAACCGCGCGCGACGGCCAGATTCTCAAAGAGCGCGGTCAGAAAGTAGTTCACGATCGCGGCGAGCAGCGCGGCGAGCAGGATGGCGCGCATCAAGGACGCGCTCCCGGCAGCAATTGGCGCAGCCAGACCAGCAGCAAATTGACACCAAGCTGCAAAGCTAACCAGCGATTGCGCCACTTCTGGTCGGGGTAATGCTTGGTGAAATATCGATAGACGGAGCAATGGTGATGGTACTTCATGAGGAAGCGATGCTGGCGCGTGGACGCACCCCAGGTGTGGGTGACATCGAGATCGCCGAGGTACCAGCACTCGCGGCCGCCATCGTGGAAGCGGCGGCACAGGTCGGTGTCTTCGACATACATGAAGAAGCGCTCGTCAAAGCCGCCAATCTGTTCGAAGTCGGCACGGCGAACGAGCATAAAGGTGGCGGCCATCGCTTCGACCGGCTTGCGCGATTGGTCGGCTTCGATGGTGTATTCTCCGCCGCTGCGAAAGAAGGCGCCGCGTGAGTTGCGGATGTTGTCATGAGTTGGAAAGCGGCGCAGGCTCGAGTGAACGGCACCGCGCTCATCGATAAGACGCGGGGAGCAGGCGGCGCAACCCGAGTGGGCAGACATGAAGGCCGCCAACTTGGGGATGACGTTCGAATCGAGGCGGCAATCGGAATTAGCGAAAAGCAGCAGTTCCTGGTTGCAGGTGCGGGCGGCAAGATTCACCGCGGCGCCAAAACCGACGTTGACAGGCGATTCGATCAACCGAATAAAAGTGCTGCCAGCGGAAGCCAGGTACCTGCCATCGGGACGGCAGCCGTTGTTGACGACGACAACTTCGTAATCGATCTGGCGCGAGTGCTGTTTGATCGAGTCGATCAGGCGTTGGACGAGCGCAGGAGTATTGTAGTTGACGACAATAGCGGCCAATGTCGGCGCGACATCGCTCATTTTTTCAGGCCGAGTAACCGCGCGAGACGGAATGGAATCGACTTGAGGCCGAGGTAAAGTACCATGAAGACGGCCTCATAGATGATCTTCTTGGAGAACTTCGAATGCCCCGCCTCGCGCTCGACGAAGATGATCGGAAATTCGCGGATCACAAAGCCTTTCAACCAGGCGCGATAGCTGACTTCGATCTGGAAGGAGTAGCCATTGGAGCGAATGGCATCCAGATCAAGCGACTCGAGTACGGCCCGGCGGAAGCATTTGAAGCCGCCGGTGGCATCGCGCACCGGCAAACCGGTGACGACACGCGAATAAAGATTGGCGAAGTAGGAGATCGCCCAGCGGGTTTTCGGCCAGTTCTCGACCCCGCCGCCCTTGATGTAGCGCGATCCCAAAGAGAGGTCGCAGGACTGAATGTTCTTCAGGTGGTCGGCGAGATACTTGGGCTGGTGCGAGAAGTCGGCGTCCATTTCGAGGATGTAGTCATACTTGTGCTCGATGCCGTAATGGAAGCCGGCGATGTAAGCACGTCCGAGTCCTTGTTTGCCGGGACGGTGGAGCACCTTGACGCGCGGATTGGCGGCCGCGAGGCGGTCGGCGATCTGACCGGTGCCGTCGGGCGAGTTGTCATCGATGATCAGGACTTCAATGCGGGGATCGACGGCGACGATCTGCCCGGTGATCTTTTCGACGTTGTCCTTCTCGTTGTAGGTCGGCAGCAGTACCAGGGCCTTTTCGGTCAAGCGGTCGGTCCTCGTTGTTGGCGTTCGACAAAGTAGCAGGCGGCCAATCCGCCCAAGGACAGCAGCGTGGTCAGAATCGTGATCCACTTGCCGTGTTCATAGCGCGGCCAGTCGTAATAAATCTCCACATCGTGGGTACCAGCGTCGAGCGCGACGGCCCGGAACGTATGATTGGCCAGGAGCACTTTTTTCTCGACGCCATCAACTTTCGCTTTCCAGGCCGGGAAGTGGTTTTCGGAGATGAACAGCAGTCCCGGTGAATTCAGCGTCGCGCGGTAGCGCTGGCGCTCCTGTGCGTGTTCGAGGATTTCAACCGTCTCGGCTGGGCTGAGCGGAGACAAGGCCGGCTTGATCTCAGGTTCTTCGTAGAGGATCAACTCGTCGCGGAAAGAGAAGTCATCGGCAAACAGCGTCTGCAGATCGCTTTGGTCCTGCGAGCCGAGGCGGTAGCTATGGTAGATGCTGGCGCGCGGAAGCACGTCGGGCAATTGATAGACCACAACTTCCTGATCGTAGACTTTGGCGACGCCACCGGTCGGCGGGAGCGCAACGCCGCGGTCGAGGATGACATACTTGGTGTTGGTCATCTGCAGTGGCCGGAGACGCAGTCCGTCGCTGGTCAGGAGATTGGTGTAGGTCAAGCCGCCGATGAACTCGTCAAAGGTCTTCAATTGCGCGCCGTGGTAGCCGGTCAGCTGCTCGATGCCTTTCATCGCAAGATAGTTCTTGGCGCTGAAGGAGCGCTGGGTCAGATCGAAGACGCGATAGGGACCGCGGTCGGCACGCAGAGACTGCAGCACCGGGTAGTCGCGGAAGTAAGCGTTATAGTCGGCGGTTGAGACAAAGCGAAAGTCGACGCGCCAGAGGTCAATCAACGAGAGGAAGATGAGCCCGACCAACGCGATTCGACCAAGTTGACCGCGCGTGTAGCCGCGGATGAGATAAACTGCCAGCCAGGTGAGGATCGCAATCACCCAGAGGCTGAATTTGATCGCGCCCAGACCGGCGAGCAAGGCACTGCGATTGTCATCCGTGATGCCGGAATAGAAGATGGAAGTGTACAGCGACATCATCGATTCGCCGGCAATCGTAAAGAGCAGAGCTTTGGCAGTCAGCAGTCCGGCGACGATCAACAACCATTGATTGAGGCGGTCGGTGGTGCGGCTCTTCTTGTCGGCACGCAGACGTTGGAACGCATCGATGCCGTAAGCGGCGAGCATCACGAACGCGAAGGAGAAGAGGAACATGATCATCGACGGCGCGCGCATTTTCTTGACGTTGGGAATCAACTCGTAGAAGACGCGGAAAAGCGGCGTGGTGTCGCCGAGAGCATAGATCAAAGCGAACGCGCCCAGGCCGAGGAGGAACCACGTGCGCCGGTCGCGCCAGAGGACGATGCCGAGGACGCCGAGGAACACCGAGAGATAGCCGGCGTACTCAGTGTTATCCTTAAATGGATTCCGGCCCCAATAGGCGGCGGGAGATTTGCCGTCGTCCACTCCCTGGAAGAGCGGGACGATCTGGCCGGCGGCCTCTTCGAGGTGCATCGACCAGGAGATTGCCCAGTCATAGCCACTGCGCCCTTCGGCGCCCTCCCCCGCGCGCGGGGAGAATTCGTTGATGTACTTGTAGCTGGGCAACATTTGAATCGCCGAACCGCAGAGCCCGATCACGACGGCCAGGACGAACAGACAGCCGGCGATTCCGGTTTTGACCACGCCCTGCTTGTCGATCAGCATCCAGATGACGCGGTAGAGGGCGTAGAAGCCGAGGCCCCAGAGGCTGAAATATGCCATCTGCGGGTGCGGAGTCAGGATGATCAGCGCGATCACGATGCCGAGCCAGAGGAAATGCCAGAGGCGGCGGGTGTCGAATCCGCGGTGAAGCTGGTCAAATGCCAGCGGGAAGAGCGCGGTGACGTACATCTTGCCGTCGTGCCCCGGCGCGACCAGCGACACGAGGTAGCCGGAGAACATATAGGAGACACCGGCGAAGGCAGCGGCCAGCTTGGATAGGCCGAAGCCGCGCGCACACTTGTAGGCGAAGAGCCCCGACAAATAGACGTGCAGGATCATACCGAAGCCGAACGCCTTGTGGACCGGCATGATCGCCTTCAGGAAGAACGTCGGGAGGTAGAAAATATCGCCATGGAAGGCATCGACGGTCGGGAGGCCGCAAAAGATGCCCATATTCCAGAGGGCCGGATGGAGCGGCAGCAACTGACCGCGAAGGCTGTTCGTGATGAAATCGCGCCAGAAGAATCCGGTCTGGATCGTATCGGAACTGAACAGAATGGTCGAGCCGGACGAGAAGATGAATTTGGCAAACAGGATGATCGTGAAGAGCAGAGTGGCGCCGGCGTAGTACCAGTGGAAATGGGGGTTGTCTTCGAGACCGCGGACGAAGTCGCTGCGCGTCTCGGTGCGCTCCCCGGAAGTTTTGCGTTTAACCATTCATTCCTTTGCGCGCCGCTTGGTCCGGAGACCGCCGGCAGGTTTTATTTGACGCGCCACGCCAGCAACGTACAGACCACTTCACCGAACATCGACCACAGCCGGGCGCCGATGACGGCGATACCGGCGCGCTCGGCGCCGATGATCGGGGCCAGCATGATAATCAGCGCCGCTTCCCGCGCGCCAATTCCGGCCGGCAGGACGATTGCCCAGTAGCCGACCAGGTACGCCAGAGTCCAGGCGCCGATGATCTCGATCACGCTGAACGAATACCCCGGAAGGATCGACAGCAGAAAGAGATAGAAGCTGACGCCGTACAAATTCCAGGTGACAAAATAAAAGAACAGCACCGCCAATCCCATCTTTTTTTCGAGCCGAAACTCCACCGGTGTCTGCCGCAACAGGCGCACGGCGAAGTTGATGCAGGCACGAAACCAGCGCGGCTGGAGGAAGACGACCAGGAAAGCGACCATTGCGATGCCGCCGATCCACGCCCAGGCAACGTAGTCCTGGTATTTCTGCGACGTCTCCAGCATGAAGAGGTAGACCACGACGATCAGCAGTCCCGGCGGCGTGGCGAAGAGCTGACTGAGGATGAAGGAGACGGTTGCCTCCTCCTTGGTAATGCCCTCTTTCGCGGCCAGGTAGATCATCCCGAAGAGCTGCCAGATTCGTCCTGGCAAGTATCGCCCCAATTGTGCGAGATAGGCAATTTTAAAGGCTTTGCGATAGCTAATCTGCTTGCCGAAGAAGGTCATCAGCGTTGACCAGATCGCCGACTGCGCGAACAGAACCACCTGCATGAGCAAGAGTGAAGCTGCCAGCCACCAGTAGTTGATTTTCCATTCGGCGGGGTTGAACCGGCGGAAGGAGTCGGTGAAGACCGGCGCCATGAAATAGATCAGAATAATGATGAAGAGGGCTTGCAGGATGTGGCGGACGAGTTTGCTTTTCAACATAGAGTCAAGAGCCGGTGAGTTATACGCATGTTCTCGAGCTTTGTCAAGGAAGGATGGGGTGTTGGAAGAGGCTAAAGCCACCCCCGCCCGGTGTCGATCTATGATTTAGAATCCACTACGTTCAAGGCTACGCTGATAACAGGGATTACAGACGATGCACGAACGTCGCGCCATACCGCGCCGCAAGGCCGAAGGCGAGTTGCTCATCTACGACGAGCTTATTGACCATCCACTCGGTTTGGTCAGCGACATGACGGCCACAGGTTGCCGGCTCAAGGCGACCTTTCCGGTCAAAGTGGGAAAGCTTGTCCAGTGCAAGCTGGTTCTGCCGGAGCCAATCTTCGGAATTCCTGATATCAGCTTCCTGGCGCAGATCATGTGGTGCGAAGAGAGCAATACCCCGGACGAGTTTGAGCTGGGACTGGAGTTTCAGTCGCTCACCTCGCGCGAGCGCATGGTGTTGTCACTGCTGATCGTGCCCTGGGATGAGCCGACCCCTCCCTTGGCGCCGCCGGCCGCCGCGTCGGAAGACAAGGTCGAGATGGTCTTCGAGGAACGCAAAATCAACGATTGACCGCTTCCCTGCCGCTTAGAATCTCACTCCAATTCTGACAATGTGAAAGTTGATCCCGGCATTCGGGCGCTTGATGCTGGCGTTCGACAAATGCTGGAACTGGTAGCAGAGATCGACTGCCCGCTGCTTGCCGAATTGACAACCGACGCCGAGATGATCGCCGAATTGGAAGTTCGTCGAGAAGACGCGATTGCGCATAGCGATGTCACTGATGTAGTGAAAGCCGACCGCGCCCTCAAGATACGGAAACACGGCGCCGGTCACCGGCCGTGCCAGTCCGAGCCGCAGAATCGGCGTCAGCGAACAATCGACGATGTCGCGATCGCCGCGCCACAAGCCGGCCGAGAGCTGCCAGCGCGTTTGAAAGTCGAGACACTCGGAGCGGCTTGAGAGTTGTGACCATTGCCACTGCAGGCCGGCGCGCGCCAGCCAGGTATTGTCGACACCGGCGCCGTAACCCGCCTCCACTGTCGCCAGAGCAAATGGCAGTCCGGCGCCGTGGAGCGTCGCCGCTCCGGGGAGAAACTGCACCAGCGCAACAGCGACCAGCGTCGTCACCGACAGGCGTAAGCGACGAAACCATATTGACATAACCACACCATGAGTCTATGTTGTCGGCTGAGTTCGATCAAGTGAAGAATGGGTTGGTCAGGGCCGCGAGCTGCCGGTATGCCCCCCAGATCGGCTTCGGCAGGCGCTGTGACGCCAGCGTCGCCGCGTCGGACCTCCCAGAATTTCTTCCCGGCCGCAATTACTCAGAAGCGGCCGACAACCGACAATCTTAGTAGACTATGCTTATGGAGGAATCCCGATGCCGATAGCTCACGGTCTGATGCGACACCTGGCGCCGCTGTTGACAATACTGGCGGTGCTGCATGCGACAGCCTCCTCAGCGCCGCATACCGGAAACAGTAGTGCTGCAGTTCGCCCGTTGACGGTACAGGAACAGCGCTCGGGAGAGACCTTCGTCCGCGCCCGGCTCGAGCTGTCGGCCTATTACGACTTGCGCTTGGGTGAGCGTCAACGGCGAATCGAGTTGCCGATCGGGCGCGCCGAGTCCATCGGACTAGAGTTGGAGCGATTCAACGTAGCTGCCGCCGACGCGAAATTCGTAATCGGTACCGCCGGCGGTGACGTCGCGACGGAGCGGCCCGATGTGGTGGCGTTCCGCGGTTCGGTTAACGGCGATCCTTCATCACACGCCTATTTTGCCATTTCGGCGGCGGGCATGGCGTCCGGGTACATTCGGACGTCAGACGGACGAAGCTATTTTATCTCGCAGGCGCCGCAGGAAGCGGCCAAGGGTTTTGGCGGCGAGATCATCATCCAGGAAGCGCAGAGCGGATTTGACTTGCCGGACGGTGTCGAGTTCTGCGGCGTCGTGCCTCCGGCTGATTTTGTGCCGACGGTGCCACAGCATAAGGTGCGCGCGATGGCCGGCGGTAAATGGCTGGCCTATGTTGCGATTGATTCAGACCAGGAGTACTACAACATCTTCGGGAGCGTTGCCGCAGCGCAGGGGTATGTGCTGCTGGTGCTCGGGGCGGTCAGCGATATTTATCAACGCGACTTTGATACGAAGCTGTTGGTCAAGTACGTCCGCATCTGGCCGACCGGCGGTGAACCGTTCGAAGCCGATAATATCGGTGGCTTCCGTTTCCACTGGGAGACTAGTGAGGACCCCAGCCCTTACAACTATGTGCATCTTTTCAGTGGCCGCCGCGATCTCTCTTACGGCGGCGTCGCGTATGTCGGCGGCACCTGTTCCGGGCTGGCAACCTACGGCATTTCCGGGTTCCTCAACGGCAGCTTCCCGAGCCCGGTGGTGGGGCCGAATATCTCCAATTGGGATGTAATCGTGGTCGCGCACGAAATGGGGCACAACTCCGGGACGTTTCACACGCATGACGGCTACACGCCGACGATCGACGACTGCGGAAACGGTGT
>JADYYF010000167.1 GCA_020853795.1 Candidatus Zixiibacteriota bacterium | reverse complement strand
TCGGCAATAATCCCGAAGCGGACGGGCTGACGATGGTGATGCCGGAAATCAGGCTTGATTTGTCGATCCCTTGGTCGGAGTTTGTCGATACGACGGACAGCTATGCGCGGCACGATCAAGGCCGTCCGCTCAGGCCGTCGGAGATTTCCAGTTACTGGAACGACAAAGGCTGGAAGTGGGTCTTTGAGCATCCGGCCAACTTTCTGGCGTTGACCGGCAAGCGGATCGTGTATCTCTTCTCCGGCTTCGAGAATTCCGATCAAGCCGACATCTACCGGTTCTCTGAGAATTCACCGATTCTGCAGACACTCATCTTCGATCGGGGCGTCAAGTTTCCCTTCGGGGTGGTCGCGCCGTTGGCTTTGATCGGCCTTCTCCTCGCCTGGCCGGAGCGTCGCAAGTTGGCGCCGATCTACTTGTTCCTGCTTGGATATACTCCCACGATCGTTTTGTTCCTCGTGACCGCGCGACATCGGCTGGCGGTAATTGTGCTCTTTTTGATCTTCGCCGCGTTCGCGTTCAGCCGGATATTGGATGCGATGATGGAGCGCAGGCGCGAGGCGATCGGGCTGATCGCGGCCTTCGCCGTGTTGTTGGCGCTGCTGAATCTTCGGCCCTTCGATCTTGGCTATGACACGTCGGGGCAATATCATTATCAGCGCGGTCTCGTGTTTGAGAAACAGGGTCGACTGGACGAGGCCATCGGTGAATATCGGGAGGCCCTGAAGTATCAGCCGATACCGGAGGCGTTCAACAATCTCGGGTACGCCCTGGCGCGCCGGGACGATTTTGCCGGCGCGTATCAGGCATACCAGCAGGGATTGCGCGCCAAGCCGAACGCGGCGGATATTCTTGCCAACCTGGGCTTGCTCTTTCTCAACGTCAACCAACTTGACAGCGCCGAGCATTACCTGACGCGATCGCGGTCGGTCAATCCGAAGTTGGCGCAGGTTTATGTCAATCTCGCCGAGCTTTACGACCGGGGCGGCGAGACTGCCCGCTGTGAGCAGGCTTATCGCGACGGAATAGCGGCCGTTGAGAACTACGGTCCACTCTATAATGGTCTTGCGAATTTCCTGCTCAAGAGCAATCGCGGCGACGAGGCGCTGGCCGTGCTTGCTGCCGGCACGGCCGCTGCGCCGGAGTATGCGATCGGTCATGCCAATTTCGCCAACCTGCTCTTTGAGAAGAGCGATCTGAGAGCGGCGCGGAGCGCCTACGCACAAGCTTTGCGGCTGGATCCATCGCTCAATCAGGCGCGATTGAATCTGGCGGTGCTGTTCGTGCGCTCGAATTTTCCCGATTCTGCGCGCGTTGAACTGGAGACGATCCTGCGGCTTGACCCGAATTTTGCCCCGGCACGGCAGTTGTTGGAGAAGATCAGGTAGGGCGGGATATCGGCAAAGGTTAGGCACGCACCCTCACCCCCGCCCCCTCTTCCAGAGGGAGAGGGGAGTTGGCGTCATTCCCAAGGAGGCGGGAATGAATGCGTCAAGTCGCCGCGCGCGAGAAGAGATGACGGAGCGAAGTTCTCGGCGGTGGCGCACGTCACACTTTGGCAGAGCCAGCCCCTACGGTGGATTGGACGTGGAAATTGATGGAGATGAAGAATCGCGGCAGGTCACTGGCGCGGAGGGTTGCGAATGTCAGAGACAGAAACCGAGACCTGCCCTACTACTGCTCCAACCCGGCGCAATCCCTCGTGCCTCGGGACGCTGCGCAAGTGGTGGGGCACTGGCACTGGTTTTTGCCGGCGTTAGTACTTCTTGCGGCGTTCGATGACGTAGTTCGAGCCGGAGAGGGATTTGATGTAGCTCTTGAGATCGGCGAGCATGTGAGACATTTCGCCCAAGTGGGTGAAGGTGCTGTTGGCAATCAGCACCGCGATCGAGATCGTCATGAGTGGATAGACTTCCCGCTCACCGCGACGATTGACCGAGACGATTTGCCCGCGATTGCGGTCATCTTCCTCGTATCGCGATGGGATGATGCGGTCATAGATCTTCACGATGTTCGAGCAGACCGGATCGACGTGCGCCACCGGCAGCAGGAACATGAAATCGTCGCCACCGATGTGACCGACAAAACTGGCCGGCGACAGGTCGGCGACGACGTCGCGAATGATATGCGCGACCAGCCGGATCGTGCGGTCGCCATAGACGTAGCCGCGATAATCGTTGTAGGCTTTGAAGTTGTCAATGTCAAGGTAACAGACCGCAAATTCCTGATGCGTCGCCAGTCGGTGATTAATCTCCTGCTCGATCAGAATCGGCCCGGGCAACTGGGAGGTTGGATTGACGCCGATATCGCGCTGGGTGCGTTCGCGAATCATCTTGACGCGCAGTTGAAAGATCTCGCCGTCCCATTCGCCCCAGATATAGTCGTCCGCCGACGACGCGAGCCCCTGCTTGATCTGTTCGCGGGTCGGATTTTTCTGGTAGATAATCGACGGTGCGGTTGCCAGCGACAGCTGCGATTCGATCTGCCGGACCAGCTTGATCGCCTCGTTCAGGCTCTTGTCGACGCTGATCAGAATGAAATCCAGCTTGTGGCGATGCGTGATCTTGAAGAGGTCGTCCATTTTCTGGAACTTGAAGACGATGGTGTCCTGCCAGCCGGGGACACCCAGCACCAGGCCGGTAGCGTTGCCGACTTCGTCGTAGAGCGCGATACAGTTCTTAGATGGGTGGGTCAGGCGGACGGTCGGCGGCGGGACCAACAAGGCGGGACCATTAGCGGCGGCTTTCACGGCTTTTCCTCTCACGCGGATGGAATTCTACATGCACAGACTTCAAGTAAGACCGATTCAACTGGGTGTAAATCTGTGTAGTAGATATATCGGCGTGCCCGAGCATTTCCTGCACCGCCCGGAGCGAGGCGCCGCCATCGACCAGATGGCTGGCGAAG
>JADYYF010000166.1 GCA_020853795.1 Candidatus Zixiibacteriota bacterium | reverse complement strand
TCGTATCCACCGCTGCTTCTTCCGCCGGCTCCGGGTGCATATGTGGATCGCGTTCCGTTTGACCGCCCTTGGGGAAGACATGGATCGTCGAGAACAAACCAAACTTCTCAAACTGGTCGTTAACGTACTTCTGGTTGCCGGCCCCGAACGACAGCATCGAGACAAAGGCGGCAATTGCGATCACGATCCCGGAAACCGTCAACCCCGACCGCAGTTTCATGCGCCAGAGATTTTCGGCTGCGGCCGCGGCCAGATCACGCCACGTCATGGGATGACTCCGCTTTCAGCTTCGCCGACCAACTTTCCGTAGTACATCCTCACGACGCGATGGGCAATCGCGTTGGCCATTTCCCGCGCGTGAGTCACCATGATCACGGTCAAGCCTTGCCGATTCAGTTCTTGCAGCAGCTCGGCGATCTGCCGGCTGTTGTCCAGGTCGAGATTGCCGGTCGGTTCGTCGGCGAAGATAACCTCCGGTTGCTTGACCAGCGCCCGCGCAATCGCTACTCGTTGTTGCTCGCCACCCGACATGTCACTCGGCTTGTGCGTCAGTCGATCCGCCAAACCCACCCGCTCCAAGATTTCCGCGGCCCGACGCCGTCGTTCGCGCGCGGCCACTTCCTGAAAGTAGAGTGCGATTTCAACATTCTTGAGGGCTGAGTGATGGGCCAGGAGATTGAAGGTCTGAAACACCATTCCCACCTGCTGCGCGCGATATCGTGCCAGCTCGCGCCGACTCAGCGAGCCGAGTTCAAGCCCGCCGATGTGAATCCGCCCGGCCGTGGGTGTATCCAGCCCGGCCAGCAGGTTGAGCAGCGTCGATTTCCCCGATCCGGAGGCCCCCACGACCGCAAGAAATTCGCCGCGCGTCACGGCCAGACTCACCTGGTCAACCGCCCGGATTTCCTGCGGCCCGCGACGATAATAGCGGCAAAGCTCTGCGGTCTGGATGTAGCTGTCGTTCATGGACGCGCTTCAATTACTCAAATTCAAACATCCGCGCAAGTAACGTTCAGCGGCGCATTTCGCAGCGCAGATGGATTGACTTCTGCAGTCCTGATGCCTATACTCCGCTGAACTTCTAGTCGCTTTATACGCTGTCCGGGAGTCGCCGGGATGCGTGTAAATCAGAAAGTGAGTCCCTCATGGCCGCCGCCAAATCCGGCGATACTGTCCGCGTTCACTACACCGGCCGACTGGCCGACGGCACCGTCTTTGACAGCTCCGAGGGGCGCGAGCCGCTCGAATTCACATTGGGCGAACAACAGGTTATCTCCGGCTTTGACCGCGCCGTCTCCGGCATGCAGGTCGGTGAATCGGTAACTGTGACTATCCCCGTCGATGACGCATACGGCCGCCACCGTGACAATCTGGTCATTCAGGTCGATCAATCGCAGTTCCCCGCCGACATCAAACCGGAACTGGGATTGAGTCTGCGCATGCAACAGCCGGACGGCTCCACAGTGCGAGTGAGAATAACCGCGCTGGAAGCGGGCAAGGTGACACTCGACGCCAACCACCCGCTCGCGGGCGAGGACCTCGTGTTTGACATTGAATTGGTCGAGATTCTCGCAGCATAGTCTGGCAAAGGCGCGACTGCGCAGAATATCGCGTATCGGTTCGATGATTCCACTTCTCGTAACCCGTTGTCTATGAGCGTGCCCAGGGCGATATCCCGATCTGCAAAGCGCAGAATCTGCGCGCAGCACAGCGTCGTTTTACTCGCTCGGTAACTCCTTATTCTGCAATCCCTTATATGACCACAAATCCTCTCGCTCGGCACGGAATTTGTGAAACCCGTATAGAGGCGCATTGTGCCTGGTTGATTGAGTGGTGGAGAACGTGTTAGACCGGCCGGGAAGAAATCCGTTGTCCAACTGTATAAATTCTCGAAGAGATTGATGTATGGCAGCGGTTGAAAAATACGTCAGCATTGCCTCCGTGGCAATCGTCGCGATCGTGGGAGTTCTGGTGCTGTCCGGGTACATCGGCATCCTCGAAACCCCGTATCGCATCGGCTTCGGTGCGGCGATTCTGGCCTATGCCGCGTTGCGGCTGTTTATGATCTTTCGCCCCGGCCGGGACGAGCGGGAAAGACCTTGACGCTTGCTCGGAACAGGGATATATTCGCAGTCTTTGGTCTTGTCGCAGTGACAACGATGGGAGTCGAACTCTTATGAAAATAGCCCTGACAATCAGCCTGCTTCTGAGCCTGCTGCTGGGCGTCGCGGCGCCGGCGTTTGCCGATGCCGCCGCCGATGCCGCAGAGTTGATCGGCCAGCGCAAGCTTGACGAGGCAATCCAGTTTATCAACGACCAGGTGGCCAAAGATCCCTCGTATGCGGATCTCTATTACTGGCTCGGCCGCGCTTACATCGAGAAGGAAGACTGGCCGGCTGCCGAAAAGGCCTTCAACAAGTGCCTCGAACTGAAGAAGAAGCACGACGAGGCCAAGGCGTACCTAGCACTGGTCTATATTCATGACCAGAAGTGGGAACAGGCCAAGAAGATCTTGGATGAAGGCGTCGCCAAGAGCCGAACGGCCAAAGGCCGTTTCTACGACCATCTTGGTCACTATTACATCGCCCGTAAGGAGTTTACGGAAGCCGATATTGCTTTGCGCAAGGCTCAGCTGGAGGAACCGGACAACATTGAGTATATGCGTGATCTGGCCGACCTCAATTACGAGAACGGCGTCTACGCTGTTGCCATCCAGGGTTATCAAGAAGTGCTGGCGCGCGATTCGATGGACGTGCCGACCTACTACCGCATGGGCCGCGCCTACTACATGCAGAAGCAGTTTACCGAAGCGCTGCAAAACATCAACAAGGCGATCGGTCTCGATTCCAACTACACTCAGGCCTATCACCTCGCCGGCGACATCTTTATGCTCAGTGGCCTTTCCAAGGTGCAGGCGGCTTTAACACAGGATCCCTCCAACGGCACGACCAACGGCTACACCGACATCTTCAAGAATGCCATCTGGGCTTACGAGCACTATCTCGGCACTGGTGGTCAGGAAACCGTTGACGTTGACTATCGTTTAGGTCAGGCCTACTACTACGTCGGCGCCTACGAAGTGGCGATTGAGCGGTTGACCAAAGCAATCGAAATGGGCACCGACAAGTCGGTCGCGTATGACTTCAAGGCCAAATCGCTGTTCCGCCTCAAGCGCTATGATGAGGCAGTCGCCGCCTACAAGGCCTACGAGGACAAGATCACAAAGGGTGACTCCAATTACGTTTGGGGCAAGGAGCACTTTGAGTTCTTCCGCGACCGCGCCTTGACCTATGACCAGCTTTACTATGATTCCAAGAAGGAAGGCACCGTCGATACGACGTTCTTGGTCGAAGCGATCCCGTACTACGTCAAAGCAATCGAGCTGAATGACAAGGAAGTATTTCTCTGGAATCGACTGGCGCTGGTCTATTACAATCTTGGCCGGTACAGTGAAGCCATTCCCTGGCTGGAACGCCGCATTGCCCAGGACTCCACGCATGTGCCTTCATATCAATACCTGGCGTTCTCGTACTTGAAGATGGCCGACTACAACCGGGCCACCGAGTATCTTGAGAAGATGTTCCAGTTGAATCCCAAGTCGGTCTTTGTCGTCAAGACCTTATCGACAACTTATCTCTTCCAACTGAAAGATCGCGAGAAGGGACGCAAGTACCTGTTGGAGTGGGCGGAACTCGATCCCAAGAACTATGAGCCGTTCAAATGGCTGGGCTATCTTTATATCACGGAGAAGCCGGTGCAGAAGGACCGAGCGATCGAGTATCTCCTGAAGTCCTATAATCTCATGGACGCGAACGGGGTTGACAAATGCAAGGAGATCGACGTCATTATATGGTTGGCACAAGCTAATAGCTTTTATGATGATATCAAGCACGACGAAGAAGCGTTGAAATGGGTCAAACGTGGGTTGCAGTGCGATCCGAAAAATGAGACGCTCAAGACGTTGCTGGAGAATCTCGAGTAGATAAAACCTGAGGAAGTACCTGATGGCTGATCAACAAAATCTCGACCCGGTCGACGAGCGGTACCGGTTTATCGGTTTTGAAGTCTACCCGACCAAGACCGGTCCGTTCTGGAAAAGCGAGGACGAGCGCAAAAGCTACGTCGCCAGCATCAAGCAGCAGATCGGATCGATTTACCGCAATTCGGTGGTCTACTCCAGCGTCATCACGCGGGTCGACCGCCTCTTTATTATCATCGCCTCGGTGGTAATGATCGTTGCGCCCTTTCTACCCTGGATGCGGGCGCACACGCTCTATGGCCCCGTTAGCTTCGGCGGGATCACCGGCCTGCTTAATCTGGGCGGTTTCTGGTTCTACGTGGACAAAATGGGCGGCTGGGTAATCCCGCTGACCGTCTATCTGTTGGCCGCCATGGCGGTTCTGTCGGTAGTCTTGGGCGTGTTCGTGCTGATCACGATCTTCGGTAAAGCCTCGTCCGAGGAGGCCTACGCCAAGAAGCTTAAGAAGGTGCTGCGACTCAACGCCATCGGCTTCCTGCTCTTCCTGGCGATCGTCCTGCTCGGCCTGATCGGCCAGCGGATCCCGTTTGGCCAACATCTGGGCATTGAAGAGCTTGGACCGCGCTACACCATCGTGACCTTTGTGCAGTTGGCGCATATCGGCATGTGGCTGTCGGTCTTCGCCTTTATCATAAACTTTAACAAGTCCAAAGAGCTGTAAGCTGTTGCGGGCTGCGGAAATCGGAATTAATTTCTCGTCATAAACTGAAATCGGAGGAATAAATCAGTGAAACAGTCGCTGTTTGTAACGCTCAATGCCCTCATCGCCTTTATGGTGGGCTACATCATTTATAAGCCGATTTTGGGCTCTCAACCGAAAGGCACGATCGCGCACTCGGTTTATCAGGGCGGCCCGCTGGTCGTCATCCTGATCGCGATCTTCTTCATGCTGATGGCCTTCGTTGTCGAGCGCTTCCTGTCATTGCGCGTTGCCAAGGGCAAAGCGTCCGTACAGGTCTTCTTCAAGAATCTCATTGCCATGCTGCGTAAAGGCGACTATGAAGGCGCCCTGGCTGCCTGCGACAAGCAGCGCGGCACGACCGCCAACGTCCTCCGCGCCGGCATCGACCGCTTCATGAGCGTCAAAGACGATCCGAAACTGGACGCTGAAAAGAAGATCGCCCTCACGCAAGCGGCGATCGAGGAAGCCAATGCCCTCGAAGGACCGCTGCTTGAACGTAACCTGATCGCCATGTCCACCATCGCGTCGATTGCAACGATGGTCGGACTTTTGGGTACAACCATTGGTATGATCCGCGCCTTCGCCGCGACGGGTCACGCCTCCGGCGGTGTGATCGACGCCACCCAGCTGGCTGTCGGTATTTCGGAAGCACTGGTGAATACCGCGGGCGGCCTGATCTCCGGTATTCTCGGTATCTTCTTCTACAACTTTTTCGTGAACAAGGTCGACTCGTTCAACTACACGACGGACGAAGCGACCTACGAAGTGCTGCAACTGTTCAAGACGGCGGCGGAGAACAAGTAAACCATGGCGATCAAGAAGAAACGGCGGATTGCCATCCGCATCGATATGACACCGATGGTGGATATCGCGTTTCTGCTCCTGATTTTCTACATGGCCACCACTCAGTTCAAGCCACCGGAGCAGAAAGCGGTGTCGTTGCCGACGTCGCACTCGCAGATCGAACTGCCGTCCAAAGACAAGATCATCGTCACGGTGACCCCCGATGACTCGATCTTCGTCGACTATGTCGAACGTGTTGAGAAAGAGGTCGACGGCCGCAAGATCTCGACGCTCGAGCGCTACTACGAAGAGGCGACGCCGTACACGGTTGGAAACACGATCAATGCGATCCGCGCCAGGAACTTCAACGCCCTGGTCATCATCAAAGCGGACAAAGATGTGAAATTCGGGACCATGCAGAAGGTGATGGATACCATGGTCGAATCCAATCTCTCGCGATTCCAGATCATTACCGAACTGGAATCGGAGAAGATCTGAGGAGGTGACGCCCTGTGGCCGGTGAAGTAATACAAAAAGAAAAAAGTAGTGGTAAAGGCAAAGGCCTGCGCCGGAAAAAGCGTCGTCTCGGTATCCGTATCGATATGACGCCGATGGTCGACATCGCGTTCCTGCTCCTGATCTTCTACATGGTCACCACGGTCTTTGCGATGCCGCAGGCGATGGAGATTAACCTCCCGCCCAAGACCGACACCACAGAAGAACGCGGGAAAGTCAAGCAGTCGAACTTGCTCAACATCCGCGTCGACAAGTACGGCGATGTCTACTACGATATCGGCAACAATCTGGAGACGGGATCCGAGAAGATGGATCCGCGCGAAATTCCCATCGATTCGGTGCGCAATCTCTTTATTCGCTATAATTGGGATCGCCCGAAACTGAACACGCTGATTCTGATCCACCCCGAAGCCAAGTACTCGCGCATGGTCGATCTCCTCGATGAAATCGAAGTCACCGAGGCATTGCTGCGCGGGAACGAAGAGTTCATGCGCGCTTACAAGGCTGAGAATCCTGACGAGGAACGTTTCAGTTTCCGCTACTCCATTGACCATTGGAGCGAGCGGGACGACAAGAAAATGGAGAAAGTCTACGGCGTAACCGGAGGAGGTAGTTAGCCATGGCCAATGTCTATGTCGCCAAGTTCTCCCCGATCGGCGCGTTTGAACTGAAGCGCAGCTATCAGAAGAACATGCGCAATGCCGTTCTGTTCGTTCTCGGTGCGTTCACGCTGATTTTTCTCCTGATCGCGCTGGTGCGCCTGTTGACGGCAGAGGATGAAATCCCGACCGCGACGATTGTCATCCGCGATATTTCCGAGCTGGGTCCGCCGCCGTCGGTGGCGACCAAGCCGGTTCAGGTGAAAGTCACGCAGGAACTGGCCGCACCCAAGTTCACGCTGCCGGAGGCAGTCCCGGATGAAGAGGTCACCGAAGATTTCGTCGTGGTCTCACAGGAGGAGCTGGCGGAGATCAGTTCCCCGGTACTGAGCGAAGGCGAAGGCTCCGGAGTCAATGTCCAGGTCGATATTCCGATTGAAGAATACATCCCGACTCCGGATGAGTTTATCGCCGTCGAAGAACAGCCGGTCAAAATTCAGAACGTGCAGCCCAAGTACCCGGAAATCGCCCGCAAAGCCGGTATTGAGGGCTCGGTCTGGGTGAAAGTGCTGGTGGACAAGAACGGCAATGTCCGCGATGCCATTGTACTCAAGGAGTCCGGGGCCAATGCCGGCTTCGAAGAAGCAGCCCTGGAGTCCGCTCGACAATCCAAGTGGAAACCGGCCATGCAAAACAAGCAGCCGGTGATGCTCTGGGTATCCTACGAGGTCAAATTCCAGCTCAAGAATTGAGCTGTAATTATCCGATTTCAGTCAAGCCCCGGTCCTGCGGCCGGGGCTTTTGTTTTCATCTGAAACAGCTCCCGCAACTCCAGCCCACCCAGCGGTTAAGCGCGCAGTCGATCATGCCGAACTAGATAATACGGGAGTTAACGGGGCTGGCTCGATCAGTTGCGATGCTAAATCAGTTCGAGAACACATCGACTAACGTCAGTCTGACGCCGGAACCGGAAAATGTCGGCGATCAGCGTGCACAACCGATGCTGGTGGTGATGCACGGTTCACTTCTGGGCATGACTTATGCCATCGGCGCTAAGCCGATCCGTATCGGTCGCATGGCTGGGAGCGAGATTCCGATCGATGACGACAATGTCAGCCGTCAACACGCCGAAGTTTTTGAACGTGACGGCGATATCTGGCTTCGCGATCTGGAATCGACCAACGGTACCATCGTCAATTCACGGCGCGTGACGGAAATTATGCTGCGCGACGGCGACTTGATCCTGATCGGCCGCGTGATGTTCAAGTTCATTCGCTCAAACACCATCGAGAATCGCTTCTTCGGCCAGATGTTCGCACTGGCGACCACTGATTTTCTGACCGGGATTTTCAACCGGCAGCATATCCTCAGCCGACTCGAACAGGAGTTCTCGCGTTCACGCCGTTATCAGCGGCCGTTGTCGATCGTCTCTTACGACGTCGATCACTTCAAACAGATCAACGATAGCTTCGGTCACTTGGCCGGGGATCAACTATTGATGGAGAGCTGCCGTCTGGTTGCGCAGAATGTTCGCGAACAGGACTTCTTCGGACGGCTTGGCGGCGATGAGTTCCTGATCGTGTGTCCGGAAACCGATTTGAACAATACCGTGCTCTTGGCCCAACGACTAGGGCAATTGATCAGCAAGTGGAGCTACGTCTACCAAAGCCGAAAACTCGATTTCTCCATCAGCATGGGTGTCGCCGCACTGGTTGATGGAATTCGCACCCCTTCCGAATTGCTCTCAAAAGCCGACGAACTCCTTTACCGCTCCAAGCACCGCGGCAAGAATCACGTCAGCTATTAGTCAGCTTCCGGGCTCGACCCTATTTTTCCGCCATCATCGCTTCGACGTTGCGGATATGCCCCATCTCGAACTGGGTCAGATACTCAAACGTCTTCTTAATGTCAGCTTCGGTCGAGGTTTTCGCCGCCTCTGAATACATCGCGTAGGCTTCCTTTTCCAATTGCAGAGCGATCGCGAGAATTGCCTGCTTCGATTTGGCGGCTTTGACCTCGGCGATGCGCTTGACGTGTTTTTCACCCATCGCTTCGTCAATCGTCGGCAAGGCGTCTTTGTTCATGATATCACGATAGGTGACCCACTTCTCCGATCGCACATGCTGGTCGTATTGGTGCTCCAGCGTCAGGAAATGCTTGCGTTCTTCGCCGGCAAAATGCAACATCGTCCTCTTGATGTCCTCGTCGCCGACCTTGTCCGCCCCGATTTTGTAAAACACATATGCCGCGATCTCGGCCTGGATTCCTGCAGTCAGATAGTTGAGAGCTTGTGCGCTGATAGTCATGATTGTAAACCTCACAAAAAAGATACTAATTGCTCCAGAATATAGGAGCCCCGACGTGGCCGTCAAGTTTATTCAGCACCGGGCAGCGATTGTCGACATCTCGCCTCAGCGACCAAGCAGAATATGGGGCGAGGGTCTGAGCATCACGCTCGCTGATCTTTTTTCTGAGAGGCAAAGCGATTGAAATACAACATATTGTGGAGTCGTTTTTCAACCTACCACAACATATTGATCAGAGTTTGTTATCACAAACTTTGACGGGCGTCGTCAACAAAAATCCTTTGACATACATGGAGTTCAGCCGTATACTTTAGCCAGTGGATTAGAGTTTAGATTTAAAAGAATGGCATCTACATGGATGTAGAGTGTTTTCTCAGTACAACAGCATTAACAGGCGGATGCCAAAAGATAAGAAGATTGCCGATATCGATCGGCGTCGTGGTAACCGGTTCCCTTAGCTCATAGGAGGAGGTGACGGCTTTGTACAATCTCATCATCGAGGTGTTGGAGGAGAAAGTCGCCCCAGTTGGTTTCAGCCAGGGTGGCCAGTAAACTCTGACTCACCTAACCGGTTTAACGAGAAGGACCGCCTCACCGCGGCCCTTCTTTCTTTAGGCAACCAGGGCCGACATCTCCTCCAACCGCTCACCCAATCTCAGTTTCAGCCGATCGGACAAGTAGAGCTTCCGCAGCGAACGACTCGGAACGTAGCTGGCCGAATCGCGGATCAGGCTGAATGCCTCGATGAAGTACTTGAGGGCGCGCTCAAAATCATTCTTACGCTTGTTGCATTCACCCAAGTACATCAAGCTCGGCCAAATCGCTTCAGGGGTTGCCAGTTGCTTGGCGCCAATTACCGCGTCGTTAAGCAGCATCATTGCCTTGGGCAGATTCTCTCGTTCGAGTTCGAACCGTCCCCGCAGCAAGTAGAGTCGCGGTCGCAGAGCATTAATGCCATCGAAGTCCGGGAAGTCGATCGCCTGGGTCAACGTGGTTTCGCAGGCCTCCAACCGACCGGCCATGAGATGAAAGTCGGCGAGTTCCAACAGGAAGTCGAAGCGCTCGCGCTTGACACTCAATTTCGCCAGCAGGGGACGAACCGCCTCGTGGGTTGCCGCGACCTCCGCCTCGGGACGTTGCAGCGCCCGCTCGCAGTAAGCGCGCCGAATCAGGAAGGACGCCATTTCGCGCGTGTACGATAGTTGCTGCGCGTGTTCAAGCGCGATAGCGTAAGCCTCCAGGGCGGTCGTGTGGTTGAGCAAGACCCGATGGTAGTCTCCTGTGACGGCCGCGACGCTCATCGTCAGCATCCGATCGGTGATTCGTTCCGCCCGAGCCTTGGCTGCCGCGATGAGCGCCGCGGCTTTGTCGAATCGCCCTTGCAGCACGGCCAAGTTCGCCAGATGGCAGATCAGCTTACCGCGGGCGGCATGTGCGTCACGCGGCGCCCGCTTGAGCCCCTCGATCGCCCAGCGACGCGTCTCGCCGTAGTTCCCATGCCGCACCTCGATCTCGCAGAAGTTCTCGAAGTTGTACATCAGTTCTTCTTCAGCGCCGAGCCGCAGATTGATTTCGTACGCCTGGCGCAAGTACTCTTGTGCGGTCTGGAGCTCGTCCTGCTCGAAATAGGCGACTGACAGATTGTTATAGGTTCGCGCCAACTCCGGGAGGTCGTTGAGCCGCTTCTTGATTTCAACCGAGTCCTTATAGAGTCGGATGCCTTCATCGGCGTGTCCGCGCAAGTACTTCACCGTGCCGAGATTGTTCAACGTTGAAGCTGTATCTTTCAGCGCGTTGAGGCGCTTCTGGACTTCCAACGCGGTCTCGTAGTTGATTTCAGCGCCTTCAAGATCACCGGCAATCCAGCAGATATTGCCAATGTTGTTAAAGCAGTGCGACAACTCGAGTTCGTCGCCGAGCTCGCCAAAATACTTGACCGCGCGGTCCAACGCCCGGCTACCGCGGCGATAGTCGCGTTTGCCCTTATAGATGTCACCGAGTCGTTTGTAAGCGTCGGCGCTGGCCGCCATGTCGCCAATCCTCCGGCTGATGCGAATCGCCGCACTCAGGCAGGTCAACGCCCGGTTGAGATCGCCGGTGAGCTTGTACAGCTCCGCCTGCAACAGCAACAACTCCAGCATCCGCGCTCTGTCCTGGCAGGATTTTTCCAGCGATCGTGCTTGCCGCAAAATGGCGATGGCCTCATCCAGCGACTGCCGCTGCTGCAGCATCCGCGCCAGTCGCACCGCGGCCGCCACGGCCTGCGGATGGTTGTCAGCGCCGGCATGGTGATGGAACAGAAGCCGCTCGCGTACCAGCGGCTCAAGTCCGTCCGTCTCCTTGATCACTTTCAGCCAATCGGCGTGATATAGTCGCCGCAGTTCGGTCGGCGTATGCTGGGCGATATATTCGCGGAAGTAGCTGCGGCGCAATCCGCGAATCTCCGGGTCAATCCAACCGCTGCCCGCCAGCCTCGTCAATTCCTCATACTTCAGCCGTCCCAGATCGCCCAGTTCGCTGAAGCGATATAGGCCCGGATCAACAGACAAGAATTGCAGAGTCGGATCGACGGCGCCAGCGACTTCCGGAAGCATTTCCCGCACCAGGCGATAATAGTCGTCGTTGGGGGTGTAACGGTACAGCGCGACGGCATCGACATTCAGACGGCCGCCCTTGACATCAACCATCCCCCGGATTTCCCAGTCGCGCAACACGATGCGCAGCAGGGCCAGATTTCCGGACGTGAGGCGATACAAGCGCTCGGATGTGTTGCTACCGTATTCCTTGGTGAAGATCTTCTGCAATACGGCGTCGCAAGCGAACCGATCCAGCTCGGACAAATCAATCGTCGTTGCGTGAACTCCCGTCACAGGCTGCGGCACCAGCAGAACCTGTCGATGCTCGGCAGCATCAACGAATTCCACAGCCGCCGGGGAGGATGCCATTACGTTGCGACCAGACAGGCTGATGTAATCGCTAACCGCCGCTTCGAGTCCAGCTCCCGGTTCCTGATGGTGATGAACAATGACACAATCATCCGCCGCCTTCAACTCCTGCCGGCAGAAACTCGCCAGCAAGCTGTAGCAGTGGTGGTGAAGGAAATCATCGATTGGCCGCTGGTCGTAATCATTACGATCGATCAGTTGATCTACGATCAGCGTATCGGCGACTTCACGCACGCTCTTGGGCCGATTGGCAGGGTCCGGATCCAGGCATTGCCGTACTACGCGTGCGAACCGCTCGGACACTGCTTGCTCCAGCCGTTCGGACAAGGCGGATGCCGGGAGGCGCTTCTGCGACACGACTTGCAGTGGATCGCTGGCCGCAAACGGCAATTCGCCGGTCGCCACGCGGTACAAGATCACTCCCAGCGAGTAGATGTCTGACTCGATGCGCGCACCTGAGTTGTCAATCACTTCCGGGGCCATATATTCCAGCGTGCCGCCGCGCTCGCGGTTGGAGTCGTGGTGTGATGCGGCCAGCCCGAGGTCGCTGAGCTTCAGTCCCTCCGTCGGATGAACGAGAATATTCTCGCCTTTGAGGTCGCGGTGAATGATGCCGAGGGCATGGAGGTACTCCAGGGCCGAGATCACGCCGCCGAGGGCGGCAAACCGTTCGCGCAGCGGCAAGCGATCAGTATTCTTGTAGAGATCGCCGTTCGGGCACAACTGGATGACGATGACCGCGCGTCCGTCGGCGAGCGTGTGATAGGCAAAGGCGCGCAGTATTGCCCGATGCTGCAAACTACGCAGCAGGTTGTATTCGGAAACGAAGAGTTGACGATATTCGGCGGAAGATTCGTTCGCCACCTTGACGGCCACGGCGCCCCAGCGTGGATGTTCAGCGGCGTAAACGAGTCCGCTGCCCCCTGCGCCGATTTTCTTCGCCCCGGTCAGCTGTAGGAAAGCGGGAAACCTGGGCTCCATATGAACGTGCGTCAGCGATTAGTCGGTAACGTTACCTTAAATTCCGTGTATTCGCCAACCTTGCTCTGCACCGAGATCTGGCCGCCGTGGTTCTCGACAATGCGCTTGCAGTTCGACAGACCGAGACCGTGGCCGTGCTGCTTGGTCGAGAAGTGCGGCTCGAACACTTTTTCCAGATTCTCCGTCGGGATACCGCAACCGGAGTCGCGCACTGTCGCCACCACGAAATCGCCTTCGCGGCGCGTGGTCAGCACGATTTCCGATTTGCCGGTACCACCATCCAGAGCGTCAGCGGCATTGTAGAGCAGGTTCAAGAACACTTGCTGAATTTGGCCAACATCGATCTCGATATCGGGTATCTCCGGGCTCATGCGGACGACGAAGCCGACGCGTTTAAAGCGCTGCTGCGACTTAATCGTGAAAAGCAAATCGTCAATCAGGTGGTTGACGTTGTAATTGACCAGTTCCTGATCAAGCTTCGAGAGATCCATCAAGTTATCCGTAAAGCGCTTGATCTTGCCGATATTGTCGAGAATCGCCTGTACCGAGCGTTCGGCCTTGTCGACTTCGCCTTTATTCAGGCGGATTTGCAGCAGCTCGGCGTTGTTCGAGATGATGGCGAGGAAGTTATTGAGCTCGTGGCCGATCGAGGCCGCCATCTCTCCCTTGGCGATGAGCTTCTCGGAGATTGTCACGTAATTTTCCAAGATCGTCTTTTCGGTGATATCCTCAATCGCAATGATCAGGCCGCGGCCGTGATGATCGGTATCCTCGAGCGGCGATACCTTGGCCGAAACGACTTTCTCTTCCTCGCCGATGGTCAAATAACATCGTGGGAGATTCTCCGGTGTGCCGGTCGCCAGGACATTCTTCATCGACTGCTCCCAGCGCTCAAGGTTGGACGAATCGAGCAGCGTCGTCACGGACGCGGTCGACGCCAGCTGCTGGCCGAAGATCCGTTCCGCCGAGGCATTCATCGTCAGAATTTCAAACTGGCCGTTGACCACAACGAGTCCGACCGGCGTATTGGAGACAATGTTTTCGTTGAAGCGTTTCAGGCGCAGGATGCGCTCGTACAGCCGCGAGTTATTGATCGCAATTGCCGCCTGCGTGGCGAACAGCTCGAACAAGTAGAGGTCGCTTTCGAAGAACAGCCGGCCTTCGCTCGAACTGTCGAGGTAGATGACGCCGATGACCTTATCCTGAATCTTAAGGGGGACGCAGACGATGGAGCGCAGGTTGAGGCTGCGAATTGATTCCTGTTTGGAGAAGCGTTCGTCGTTTTGCGCATCCGAGGTGTATTCGGCGATGCCGGAAGTTGCCACGCGATTGGCGACGGTACCGGAGTACTTGAAATCCTCCTGCATCAGCTCTTCCTTGCACAGATTATAAACCGTGCGGAACTGGAGCTGATTGGCATCGTCAAGGAGCATCAGGAAGCCCCGCTCCGCCTTCAGCAACTCGATCGCGCGCTTCATGACAATTTGCAGGATGTCGTCCGTGACAAGCGTACTGTTGACCGCGGCCGCGATTTCCAGGAGCGTCTTGTAATTGGCGATCTCGGCGGTATTCGATTTCTCGGTCGCCAGATTCGGACGCGATTTGAGAATTTGGTCGATGGATTTGGCGCCGCGCGACAACAGGTCGTCGGCGCTTTCCGGCGCTTCGTCGTTGCTGAACTCGCGGTCAACTGGAAGGATGAACTTGTCGGTTCTTTCCAGTCCTTTAGTGTCCTTGTTAAACGGCATACGCTTCCCTCGAAAGACTTCAGCCTCGTACTCTGTCGATGTCTTCATGTTTGGTATCGGCTGATTCGCCAATTAGTTAACCGGGGTAACGGGCCCCCGAATGCGGAATTCGGCTCGCGGTCGACACCAGGGTGATTTGAGTTGCAGAGCCCGGTCGTTTCAGCCGGAAACGGTGCCGTTTGGCGGGTGCGGGATGAACAAGATCAATCCGAATACGCTCAGAAACTGCGGCCGATCAACACGCTCGGTTGCAGGTCGCTGGCGTCGCCATTGAAGGGTCGAGTCAACTCAATGCGCACGTCTTCCCCAATGATCACGCCGAGCCCGAAGTCGCCGCGCCAGCGGCTCTTGGAAAGAAAGTCCGAATCGTGACCGACTGTTCCAAGATCGAACAGCACGACGAAGTCAAGGATCGTCCGAACCGGGTTCACGATATACTCCAGATCGACCAATGCAAGGCGCGAGCCGTCATATTCCTTGATCGGGTGCCCCCGGAGCGTGCGGATGCCGCCCAGATAGAACCTCCGGTGCGGCGGCGCTTCACCGTTAGTTTGTCCGTAAACGGCGCGGCCGTTGAAACTCAGATAGTCGTTAAGTAGCTGGTAGCGCCGCACTTCGAATCGGCAGCGGTCGTACTTGAATTCTGAGGCAATTGCCGACGAAGAGTGTTGATACTGCGCTTGCAGCCACCAGCCGGAGACTTTACCCTCTTCTTGATACAGATTCGACCGATAGCGATAGCTCAAGTTCAGTTCGGCGCCGTCACGGCTATATGCCGCCATCGCCGCCGGTCGCTCAGCCTCGTCAATCGGCGAGAAACTTGAGCGAAATGCGCGCGGACCCAGCAGCGACCACAGACGCGGATTTGCGGGCAGCGAATCCAACTCCTCCACTGTGTAAGTGAGCCGCAGCTCATGACGTGCGTTGATCTCCTGTTGGATGAACAGCTCGGCGCCCTCCCCCTGATAGTAGTCGCGCCAATCCTGTTTGAAGAGCAGAGCGTAGGCCGTATTCTCATCACGGCCGGCGGTCCATTCGTCGTCGGTCTTGGTTTGCCGATGTACCGAACCACCATAGCTCAACTGGTTATAGTCGAAAATTCGTTGATCGAAGCCGAGCCGGTACTTCCACTGTTCCGAAGACATTCCGTAACCGACTTGTCCGAAGAAGCGCGGCATGGCGTTTTCCTCTGAGTGGAATGAAACACCGGCCTCCAGCGTGACGCCGTCGACGCGATTATAGGAGACGTGCTGCATCCAGTCGACTGGACGGTGACCGTACAACCGCTTGCGCCGCCGGAAAATATCGCTGCGTTTCCAGGAATCCGTTGATTGTAGCGCCCCGTATACGCGCGCCTTGTTGTGCCGCTGCAGACGGCCACCGATGGCGTAGACATCACGATGACACGCGGCGGTCTCGGTCAAATTGACGTCGCCGAACAGTACGACCACGTAGCCGTTCACTTCGCCGCGAACGACAATCTCACCGCCGACTGCAAACACGCTGCCACGGACAAAGTCAGCTGCGGGGATCTCGAGAGTCGAGAACGAGCCGAACCGATCAGCCGGTGCGCGCCCGCGCCGCGATTGTGCCGCCGTGGAAGCATCGGTGAGGCGGATGGTATACTTGCCTTCCGCCTGCTGGGCGTCGGCCACTGACAGCGAACTCAGATTGACCCCGGAGGTGCCCAGGCGCAAACTATCGCCCTCGATCAGGAGGTTTGGGCCGGCAGTGATGCGGCGCCCATCGACGCTCACGTCGTCGAGCCGGAAACTCACGTCGCCGGAATCGGTCGAGCCCCTGACTGCAATCGTACACATGTTGCGATCGAACATGATGACGACATCAGGCTGAGTCTGGGCGGCGGCCGAGACTGCGATCAGGAGGACAAGACCCAGAAGGAGGGTTAGTAGTAGTCGGTACATACCTGTAGATTCTACGCGATTGTAATCCTATCCCAAGAGATTTGGGAAGCGGCGCTGCAAGTCCTTGAGCGCCTGCCGATGGGCCTCAAAGGCAATATTCTTCGGGATTTCATCAAGGGCAAAGAACCGCAAATCGGCGGCATCGTCACCGGCCACCGCTTGCCCGCCGATCACTTCACAGAAGTAAAGAATCAGTACGGCATTTGTGCGGGGATCATCGGTGCCAGAGTAGACCTCAAAGACCTCTCCGGCCTTGATGTCCAACCCGGTCTCCTCCTTCAACTCACGTTCGGCACACTCGCGTGGCGACTCGTCCCACTCCATGTAGCCGGCCGGTATGCACCAGTCGTCCTTGTACGGATGCTCGGCGCGGCGCACCAGAAGCAGTCGGCGATCTTTGACCACAATCGCGCCGGCTGCCGGTACGGGGTTGTGAAAATCGACATAGCCACAGATGCCGCAAATGCGTCGAGGGCGATGATTATACGTTTCCAACAGCAACTCGGCCCGGCACTTGGGACAATAGCGGAAACTTGAAATTGGGTCTTTGGTTTGCATTCTAATGCACTTTCAGCAGGATCAGCGTCATATCGTCCTGCAACGGGTTGGGCGCGGCAAAGTTGCGCACGTCTTCGATGATCCGTTGCTGAATCTCCGCGGCCGGGAGCTGCCGATGCTTCTTGATCACAGCGACGGCGCGATCCTCGCCATATTGTTCATCGTCGTCGTTGTAGGCTTCGTTCAACCCGTCGGTATAGATAAACAAGATGTCATTCGCCTGCAGCTGCACTTCGCCCTCCTCATAGGCAACATCGTGAAATGCGCCCAACAGCAGACCGCCGCGATCGAGTTCCCTTTCTTCGGCCTGCGCCGAGATCACAATGGGATAGTTGTGTCCGGCATTGGAATAGCGCAATCGGCGCGTCTGCGGGTCGAAATCCGCCAGAAATAGCGTGGCAAACTTGTCGCTCAACGCCTCTTGCTGCAGCAACTCATTGACATTGACCAGCATCTGCGGGAGCGGCGTTTGATGCTTGATCTCGGTGCGGATCGCCGCCTGAATCTGACTAACCAATAGCGCCGCCGGCATCCCTTTGCCCGATGCGTCCGCGATTACTACGGTAATGGTACCGCGATTAGTTTCGATAAAGTCAAAATAGTCCCCCCCGACTTCCAGCGACGGATCGGAAAACGCCGAGAAGTGGAAACCGTCACCCGCAGGGAACGCCTTCGGCAATAGCTCCAACTGGATGGCGCGGGCAAAATTCATCTCCTCGACCAGTCGCTGCTTCTCGATCGATTCGCGGTACAGTCGTGATGTGTTGATTGCCAGCGACAGCTGATCGGCGATCGTCGAGATCGTCGCGACGTCTTCGGAATTTAACCGGTATCCCGACACCTTCTCGGAACTCGCCACGCAGCCAAGCAATTCGTCGCCCGAGACCAGCGGCGCAATGTAGCGCACCCGACGTGCGGCCAGCGCCTGCAATAGCCCCGAGTCGGGAAAGCCGCCAAGCAACTCGTCGATGCGATTGACGCCGCTACGTCGGACCAACTCCGTCTGCAGTCCGGAGGCGATCGCTACATCCGGTAAATCGGCGTCACCGGCATTGGCAGCCATGCAGCGCACACCGCCGTTCTGCTGCGTGCGCACAAAAATATAGACCTGTTCCAGCAGTACTTGTCGCGTCAGCACCTCATGCGCCAAGGCAAAGACCTCATCAAGATTGAACACCGACGCCACCTTGCGGCTGAAGGTTTGTGCGATGTTGCGAACATCGGACTTATCCCGGATGAAGAATCGCCGGATCAGTTCGTCGATCTGGCTCATCACCGGCTGAAACAGAATCAGCGCCACGATAATGAAGATGATATCCAATCCCGGCACGTCGACGCCGAACAAATACTGAACGACATCCTCAAACTGCCGAATCATCAGCACGTACGCGCCGACCACCAGCGCCGACGATACAGTGTACACCAACGACTGCCGCACGATCAGACGCACATCCATGAACCGGTAGCGCACGATCGACCAGACAATCGCGCCGCCCCCGATCACGAGCGCCGCCAGCGTCAGCAGGTTCTTGACGGCCGGAGGCAATTCCAGCAGCCCGATTGCGGGTAGAATGAAGGCCACCACGTACATGGCCAGGGCGGCGATGATGCCGAAAATCACGACCCGCACCTGGGTCACCAACTGCGCCGCCATCACTCGCCGGGTCGAGTAGTACAGGATCGCCGCCGCGATAATCACGTAGACAAAGTTAACCGCGGAGAACCACTTGATGTGCGACTCCAGCAACATGGCAAATCCGGTCGCGAGCAGCGTAAAGATCGGTTCGAGCGGCTCGAAGATCGCCCGACCGAAGGACCCAAACCGCTTCGGTTCAACCAACTTGAGCAGCTTGTCCGGATTGGCGAAGACCGTCGTCAGCAGCAGATGGAAGACGTGCGGTACAAAAATGATGTACTTGAGTCGTGGGAAGCGATTGTAGAAGCGCGCTTCGCTGGGAAACACCAGCGCAAAGAACACCAATTGCGGGAAAAACAGCTCCCAGACATACACCAGGTTGTAAACCGGGCTCTTGGCAGCAACCGCGTCGCCCAGAATGATGCCGAAGCCGTAGAAGAGTGGACCGAAGGCCGCGAACGCAAACATCAACGCGGTGACGCGATTAATGCGTTTACGCGAATCCTCGCGAAAAATCAGTACGGAAATGATGAACAGTAGGGCCGCGCACGCCAGGTAAACGACGGCTATGGCCAGTTCCAGATTCAATTCCCCTCCCGAGAACGGGATCAGGTGAGCTTCTTCACCAAAGTCACCTGCGTGCCGCCACCGGCAGCCGGCTGAATGTCAACGCGGTCCATCAGGTTGCGGACGATGAAAATTCCACGTCCGACCTCCCGCATCAAGTTCCGGTCGTCAACAGGGTTCTCGACGGCACCAGGATCGAAGAACTGCCCCTGGTCGGTGATCGTGATCGCCACCTCGGTGTCCGAGAAGACCATCTCCAGGGTCACCGTCTTCTGGCGATTGTCCTTGTTGCCATGAATGATCCCGTTGTTGACGATCTCGGTGGCGCAAATGGCGATGTCGGCAATAATCGAATCGTCGACCGCGCGGGCGCGCAATCGCGATTCGACGAAATCATCCACTTCGCCAATCAGCGTCTGATCGGATGGGATGATGATCTTATTGTCATAGATTGCGGGCTTGTCCATCCTCGTTGGGGCTCAATCCCGGCTTACTTCGAGGCCGAAATCGCTTCGTCGGTGGAGTCGTATGTGTCGAAAACCGTGACCAGCTTGGTGATCGTCAACAAGGACTTGATCTTGTCAGTGACATTGGCCAGGCGCAACTCGCCACCCGATTCCTTCACCGTCTTCAGGCAGGAAATCATGATCCCCAACCCGGTCGAGTTCATCCAGTCAACTTCCTTCAGGTCAATGACTACGCGCTTCTTGTTGGCGTTCACGTAGTCGCGAATCGACTCTTTGAGGGCAGTGGCGTCCGGCCCCCCCATGATTTTACCCTTCGGCTCGAGGACGACAATACCGTCCTGCTCGCGGCTGTTCAGCTTCATAATATCCTTTCCAACTAAAGATTATTCCTGTTATGGTAGAGTAGTCCCGGCGCCCGAAATCTCCCGATTCGGGGCTTTCGACTGCCTGTAAGATTAAGAAATTTGAGCAGTTGTGTCAATGAATTTGGCCGCTGTCGCGGCCGCGTCTTGACGCACAAAAGTGATGTCCAAAACGCTCGCCACGGCGTAACTTAGGGTACGGAGTTACTTGGAGGGGATATGACACAAGCCGATCTGACCCACTTTCGCGAACTGCTGCTGGAGCGCCGGCGAAATCTCAATTCCTGGCTCGAGACGGCATCCGGGATTCCGCAAGAGGATATTCAGAAGGCCCGCGGGCTGCTAAGCCAAGTCGTCGAGGCCCTACGGCGCGTCGAGGAGGGCGCCTATGGTGTCTGCCAGTCGTGCCACACCGATATCGAGCGCCATCGCCTGGAAGTCCAACCGGTGGTCCAGGTCTGTCTTGGTTGCATCAGCCCTGAGGAACAGGCCCAGCTCGAACAGGAGCTGTTCTTGGCCAGTAAAATCCATCGCGCCTTGTTGCCGCAGACGATTGCCCGCATCGACGGATTCGACGTCGCGGTCAGATCGCTGGCGGCGCGCTACGTCGGGGGCGACTACTACGACTTCCTCAGTGCTAACGGTCACGGAATGAACCGGATCGTTATCGGCGATGCGATGGGGAAGGGCATCCCCGCCGGCCTGCTGATGTCCAATGTCCAGGGTGCCCTGCGCATCCTCGCCGAAGATATCGCCTCCCCCGCGCAACTGGTCGAACGGCTCAACCGCTGGCTCTGTCGCAATGTCCCCATCACCAAGTTCATCTCGTTGGTCTGCCTTGGAATTACGCCGGGCGCCACGCCTGAGGCACGCCTGGTCTATGCAAACGCGGGCCACTGTCCGCCAATCATCTTCCGCACCAGCGGTGAGATCGAGCAGCTTGAATCTACCGGCGGCATCCTGGGTGTGCACGAGGACTTTCGATATAGTGAAGCGTCTTGTGTGCTCTACCCCCATGACCTTTTGATTCTCTATACGGACGGAATTGTCGAGTGTGAAGAACGCGGCGGGGCAATGTACGGTGAAGAGCGTTTCGTCAACTTCGTCTCAAGCCATCGTACTCAGTCGTTGCAGGAAATGCTCAACTCACTTGTTGATGACGTGCTCGCCTATGCCGGCAAGCCGGAAGCGGTTGACGACCTGACCCTGATCGCCATCCGCAAGCTGTAGCTTTACGCCGGGGACGCTAACGGTTACTACTGAAGAGTTCGTATCCCGCCGGTATGTCATAATGCCCCGGCGGCGTCTGCACCTCCTGGATCAGCACAATTTCATCACGAGATCCGAGCCCGGTCGGTAGAGCCGCTGTCGAGTCGGCCCTTATCTCGACCACGGTCAGGATTGGCAATCCCGTGATCTTGGGCTGCTCCTCCGATCCGGCCTTCATAGCCGGGCGATTTGCACCGGCTGCCAACAATTTGCTGTAGACAGCAAAGTCGACTTTCGTGTCTTCCGTCGTCCAAGTGTCCGTAAGCAAGACCGCACCCATCATCGGCATGCTGTCACACTGCACCCAGCGGACGCAGTTCCAGCCGTTAATCAACTGGCTCTCTGAGGTTTTTTCGACGTGCGTAATGAACGTCGGATTCAGAGCCGCTAATCCGGCCGTTAGGTCTACTCCACCCGCCGGCTCACCGCCTCCGAACGGGGACTGCAGGCCATGGGTGTAGATCTCGAACTTGTGATAGACCACGACGGTCGAGTCTGTCTCAGCATCATAGAGCGTGCTGACACCGTTTACGGCATCCATCCGCGCCTTGTTGTCGCCGAGCCAGATCAGGATCGTGTCGTTTCGTTCCGGAATGACCATCGCGCCAAACTCAATCGTCGGCGTGTGCTGCACCAATTTGATCAGCGTGTCG
>JADYYF010000165.1 GCA_020853795.1 Candidatus Zixiibacteriota bacterium | reverse complement strand
CGGGCGATGGCCCGTTTGATTGCGTCAAATCTCTCCCGGTACTCGTTGCGATTGACTGTCGGCTGCCATTCGCCGAGGCGATAGGTAGGCTCGGCGACCGCGGTCGGTTCAGGCACGATTTGCGGCTTGCGAAAGAGGCCGAACCAGAGCAGCGGGAAATCAGTTAGAGGATGGGTCGTAAGAGCGCGGTCGAACGCGGAGGCGGCCTCGTAACTGATGAATCCGGCGGCAAAGAGCCGTTCGCGGTTGACGAGTTCCTCGATGAGGCGCAGAGACTTCACGACACCATCGATACTGCGCGTGGCGACAACGTGCAGGGGGCGGGCAAAGTGCAGCCAGTGGCGGTTCGGGCAATTGAAGAGCAGTACTTGCGTCATCAGCATCCTCGGACAGCGAATATCGTAAATACGCAATCGATTTGATTCAAATGAATTGGGAAGATAATGAGTGGAGGAAAAACTCAAGGGCGGGTTGGATAGCCCGCCCTGCGGAGGCTCGCAAAACCGCGCAAGCGTTACTTTCGGAACTAACCGGTTTTGTGAGGCTTGAAAGCGAAGTCCTTGAGGCTCATCGATTCCGGAACCGGATAGACGCCGGCGCCGGAACAGAGCGGACAGGGATTCTTGTCAACCTGGCGGACTTCAATCATGCCGGTACCGTTGCAGGCATAGCAGGTTTGACCGGAAAAACTCGTCCCCTTGCCCTGGCAATAGGCGCACATGTGCGCGTGGTCGGGAGTCAAGCAACGATTATCGACCCAACCGCGGCCCTGGCATTCGGGGCAGGTTTTCGGCGGACCCTCCGGCGAGGGACTTGGCCGTCGTTCAGTGGTCATATTGCGGTCTCCGTTGAATGAGCTGCCATCCAGCGCTCGATGCTCTTGAGAGCCGGATCGATGGCTGCCGCCACGGTTCCGGTCAACTCCTCGCTCAGCGTGGTATTGTCGGCGACTTCGACAGCAAGGACGTCGATGTGATCGGGCATCTGGTAACCCATCTTTCGGCCCAGTTCCAGGGCCGTCGGAAGATTGATCTGGTGGCTGGTGGTGAGTCCCTTGGACGGTGCCAATTGACCCATCGGGAAGAAGTGCAGGGTTCCGGGCCGAACCTTGCCGGTCTGGATACTGTCGACGACGAGTACCTTCTCGCGTTGTTCCAGCAAGTCGAGCAGGTGAAATCCCGCGACCGGGGCAAACATCACTTCGACGCGATCGTGTTGATACGCCGAGTGGTCCAATAGTCGCGCGATGACCGGTCCGAAGGCATCATCGCTGAGCACTTCGTTCCCGAGGCACAGCACCAGGATCGGTTTCAAATTATCTCCTCGCGACCTCGACGATTTCGCCGGTGGTCGCGTCATGCACGATGACTTCGAGCGGCATTTCGCCCGGCAGCGAATGCGTCGCGCAGCCAAAGCAGGGGTCGTAGGCGCGGAAGGCCATCTCGATACGATTGAGAACGCCGTCCGTAATCTTGGAGCCCTTCTTGATCAGACCCTCGGCAGCACGCTTGATCGACATCGTGATCGGCGCGTTGTTGTTGGTCGTGCCGACGATCAGATTGGCTTCGGTGACGATGCCGTTCTGATCAGTCTTGTAGTGATGCGTCAGCGTGCCGCGCGGCGCCTCGACGATGCCGACGCCTTCGCCGACAATCCCGGTCGGAACGTTCAGAACGTTGGGCGAGAGGATTTCCTCGTCCTGTGCCTGCTGCAGCGTGGCCTCACAGGCAAAGACCAGCTCGACAACGCGCGCCCAGTGAGTCGCAAGCGTTGAATGTACCGGCTTCTTGCCGGAGCGGTCGCCGGTGAGGGTCTCGTAATAGCGTTCGTATTCGGCTTGCGCCAGTGGCGTGGCCATTCCGTCGGAGACATTGAGGCGCGACAGCGGCGATGCCTTGTAGACGCCGGAATCCATGCCGTCGACAAAGCCCTTCCAACCGACCTTCTTCAGGAACGGGTACTTCAGGTACGAATAGGGCTCGACGTGTTCGGCTACATAGTCAAGGTAGTTCTTCGGCTCGTACTGCGCGTGCTTACTGCCATCAGGCGCAGTAACACGGACCTCGCCGTCGTAAAAGGTCACGTGGCCGTTCGAATCGACCAGCCCCATGTTGTAGGTCTGGTGCGTGTAAGTATCGGACAGGATCAGGTCAACATAGGCCTTGTTCGCCAGCACGACATCATTGAGCACCTGAACCGTAAATTTGGCGAACTCCACCATCTCCTGCCCAATCTTGATGATCTCCTGCTGTTCTTCTTTAGTGATGCCCTTGCTGAGACCGCCGGGCAATGACGTTACCGGATGCACCTTCTTGCCACCGATGATTTCGATGACCCGCTGGCCGCGGGCGCGTTGGGCGATCACCTTCTTGCCGGCGTCGATGCCGACTTTGGCAATCACGCCGAGGATATTGCGTTCCGCCTTGGGGGCATCGGGACCGCAGACAAAATCGGGGCCGCCGAGCGCATAGAAGTGGGTGGTGTGGTCGCCGGCATAAAAGGCATTGTACATCAGCTCGCGCAGTTTACGCGCCGCCGGCGGAATGGTGACGCCATAGACCGCGTCGGCGGCTTTGGCAGCGGCCATGTGATGGGCATCGGGACAGACGCCGCAGATGCGGGTCGTAATGCGGGCTAATTCTTCCACCGGGCGTCCCTGGCAGAATTTCTCAAAGCCACGCAGCTCCGGAATCTGGAAGTAGCAGTTGGCCAGTCCGCCATCGTCGTTGACGAAGAGGTGAATCTTGCCGTGGCCTTCCAGCCGGGTGATCGGGTCAATAACTATGCTCTTCATACCTGGGCCCTCCGCAGCAATGAGCCGGCGAGACTGAAGCGATAAAAGGTCCCGAGCGGATCGGGAATCGTGCTGATGATCTGCTCGATTTCCTCCGGGTCGGTGGAGTCGATAACGCTCGCCAGTGCCGACACCATCTTGGCGCCTTGATCGCGGACGTTGGACGGCAGGCCGTAGCAGCCGCGACAGGGAACGCCGGCCTTGACGCATTTGGCGCCACAACCGGAGCGGGTCGCCGGACCGAGGCAAACAATCCCTTGTTCCATCAGGCACAGGTTCGGATCAGTAACTTTCTGGAACGGGCGGATGAAGGACTTGATCTTCTTGACGTTGCGTTCGCGCGGGCATTCATCGCAGCACGACTTCTCGGTCGCGCCGAGGACGGTGCCTTTGGGCGGAAGCGGCTTGCCGGTTTTCAGGATATCAATAACGGTCAGCACCGCGGATGCGATCTGGTCTGATTGCGGTGGGCAGCCGGGGATGTAGTAGTCGACTTCGACCACTTGGTCGAGCGTACGCACCGTATTCCAGAACTTCGGGATGGTGATCTTCCCTTCGGGAACTTCAACCTCCGGCTGCGGTAAAACGCTGCCGCCATTGGCCAGCGACGGTGACTTGTGATAGACGTAATCGAGGATTGATTCTTTGTCAAAGAAGTTGGCGAGTGCCGGGATACAGCCTTCACCGGCGCAACTGCCGAACGCCACCAGCACCACCGACTTCTGCCGCAGGAGCTGCGCCAGCTCGTAGTTTTCGCTGGTGCGAATGGCGCCGTTGAAGAGCGTGACGGTGATCGACTTATCGTCCATGGCGCGGACGTCGTCGTACTTGAAGTCCATCGCACAGGGCCAGAAGACGAGGTCAAAGAACTCCGTGACCGCGAGGATCTTCTCCTCGATGTCGAGGATCGCGATATCGCAACCGCCGCAGGACGACGCCCAGTAGATCGCGAGTTTCGGTTTAGGCATGCTGATGCACCTCCTCGGCATTGGGATCGAACTTGTAGTCGCGCAGCTCAAACGGACCCAGCGCGCGGACTTGCTCGGTGAATTCGGAAATGACCTGCTGGAATCGGCCGCCTTCCGAGGCTGAGACCCATTCCAGACGCAGACGCCGGCGGTCGATGCCCATCGCTTCGATCAACCGCTGTGTCATCGGCAGTCGGCGCATGCACTTGTAGTTGCCGTCGATGTAGTGGCAGTCGCCGGGATGGCAGCCGCAAACCAGCACACCATCGGCGCCGCGCCGAAACGCATCGAGAATGAAGGACGGATCGACGCGGCCGGAACACATGACGCGGATGGCCATTACGTTCGGCGGGTAGTGCATGCGCGCCGTTCCGGCCAAATCGGCACCGGTATAGCTGCACCAATTGCAGAGGAATCCGACGATTCTTGGTTCAAATGTCATGACAACATCCCCTCGATCTGCGCATAGATCTGTTCATCGGTGAAGTGCCGCCCCTTGATCGCCCCGGACGGACAGGCGGCCACGCAGGTCCCGCAAGCCTTGCAGAGCGCCGAATTTACATGGCTCAGCTTCTTGACGGCATCAAAGTCGATGGCCCGGTATGGGCAAAGGTCATTGCAGATGCGGCAGCCGGAGCAGAGTTCCTCGTTAACCTCGGCATAGGTGGCATCCATCAGCACCTCGCCCTGGCACAACAATTTCATTACTTGAGCCGCGGCAGCCGAGCCCTGCGCCACGGAGTCGGGAATATCCTTGGCGCCCTGGCAGACACCGGCGAGGAATACGCCCTCGGTAGCGGTCGAGACCGGTCCCAACTTGGGATGCGACTCGATGAACCAGCCGTCAGCGCCGACCGAGATGTTGAACTTGCGCGCCACGTCTTTGGCGTCATGGCGGGCTTCCAACGCGGTGCACAAAACCACCATGTCAACCGGGATCTCGCGGAACTTGCCGATCATGGTGTCCTCGCAGCGGACGATCAGGTGGCCTTCGGCGGCCTGCCTGTGCGAAGACGGGACGACCTCGGCGCCCTTGCCGCGAATGACATTGCCACCCTCGTCGAGGATACGCTGGTAGAATTCCTCGTAACCCTTGCCGAAGGCGCGCATGTCGATATAGAACTGGTAGACGTCGGCCTTGGTTTTCTCCTTGATCAGGTGGGCGAATTTCAGCGCATACATACAGCAGACACGGCTGCAATACTTGTGCTGATGCTCGTCGCGGCTGCCGACGCAGTGGAGGATGGCGATCCGTTTTGGCTCGTCGCCGTTCTCGAGATAAATCTTGCCGCCCGTGGGGCCGGCAGCGTTGTTCATCCGCTCGAATTCGATCGACGTGATGACATTCGGGTACTTGCCGTAGCCATACTGCTTCATCGGAGTCGGGTCGAAATCATCAAAACCGGTGGCGAGCACAATCGCTCCCACTTCCAGCTCCACAACTTCCGGACGATCGCCGTAATCGATACAATCTTTCGGACACACCTTGGAGCAGATCATACAGCCACCGGTTTTATAATGAATACAGTTTTCGCGGACGATGACGGGGACATTGGGCACAGCCTGGCGGAAGGGCAGCGTAATTGCCGCGTTCGGGCCGAGGCTCATTTCGCGATGATTAATGGCGCGCTCTTCGATGTCCTCCATGCGGATATAGCCGGTCGGACAGATCTTGGCGCAAGCACCGCAGAGGATGCAGGCCTCCGACTCGCGTTCGAACGGCGTTGAGAGGTCGCGATTGCTGCCGCGATTGACAAAGGTCAGCGCGTGCGCGCCGACGACCTCGTCGCAGAACCGCACACAGAGACCGCAGAGAATGCAGGTGTACTCGCCGGTGCCGAAGCGGGGTTCGGTGATGCCGAACTTGTCGGCCAGGCGTTCGAGCACCGGGGACGGCGCGCAATTGGCCATCAGCATCTCGAGGTTCGTACGGCGGGCGTTCACCACGCGGGCGGTGTCGGTGTAGATCTCGAGACCCTCCCAGGTCGGGTAATTGCAGGCCGTCACGATTTTGCTCCAGCCACGGCCGTTGCGGGCCTCAACGCAGCAAATCCGGCAGGCGGCGTAGGGACTCATGTGCGGGTAGAAGCAGAGCGTCGGGATATCGATGCCGAGCGCTCGGGCGGCCTCGAGTACGTATGAGCCTTCTTCCACCGTGATCGGTTGACCGTCGATCTTGATATTGACAGTTGCCATACTTCCTCCTACGCCACCGGCGCCGGCTGTTTGTCGGTTATCCGGGGCTGCCACATTTCGCGCGCGCGTTGTTGGATACGGTCGCCTTCACCGCGCTTGACCCGTTTGATCGAGTTATAGCGGCAGATCTGGTAGCACGCGCCGCACTGGATGCACTTATCCTGGATGATCACGTGCAGACGTTTCGGTTCACCGATGATTGCCGCCGTCGGACACGGCTTGACGCAGGCGTGACAGCCGGTACAGGTGTTGTCGATCGCGTGCGCCACCAGATCCTTGCAGACGCCCGCCGGACAACGTTTGTCGCGGACGTGGGCGATGTACTCCTGCCGGAAGTAGCGGATCGTCGACAGCACCGGGTTCGGCGCCGATCCGCCCAGCTGGCAGAGACTGGTGTCAATAATCACCTGTGATAATTGCTCGAGGTAGGTGATATCCTCCATCGTGCCTTCGCCGTGGCAGATCTTGTTCAGGATGTTGAGCATCACAACGATGCCTTCGCGACAGGGCAGACACTTGCCGCACGATTCTTCCTGCAGGAAATTGAGGAAGTAGCGGGCGACATCCACCATGCAGGAGTCTTCGTCCATGACGATCATGCCGCCGGATCCCATCATCGAGCCGGCGCGCGTCAATTCATCGAAATCGACCGGCAGGTCGAGCAGGCTGTGCGGCTCGTCGTCTTCGTTGATGTCACCATGGGCGACCAAGCTGTCGTGAATCGCCGCATCGGACGTCTCCACGATCAGCGTGCCGCCGGAAGGACCGCCGGTCTGGACGGCTTTGAATCGTTTGTTGTTCGGGACGCCGCCGCCGATATCATAGAGAATCTCGCGCAGCGTGATGCCCATTGGCACTTCGACCAAGCCGGTGTTGTTGACTTTGCCGGTCAAGGCGAACACCTTGGTGCCTTTGGAGCCTTCGGTGCCGATCGAAGCGAACCACTCGGGGCCGCGCTCGACGATCAGCGGGATATTGGCCCAGGTCTCAACGTTGTTGAGATTGGACGGTTTATCATTGAACCCGGCTTCGACCGTGTGGATGTATTTGGCGCGCGGCTCGCCGACCTTGCCTTCGAGCGAGGCCATCAGCGCGGTCGACTCACCGCAGACGAATGCGCCGCCGCCGCGAGAAATCTCGATGTCGAAGTTGAAGCCGGTGCCGAGAATGTTCTGGCCGAGGAGGCCGTATTCCCGTGCCTGGTTGATCGCGATCGTCAGGTTCTTGACCGCCAGCGGGTACTCGTTGCGGACGTAAACGAAACCGTCGGTGCTGCCGATAGCGAAGGCGCCGATAACCATGCCTTCGATCACCGAATGCGGGTTGCCCTCCAGCAGTGAGCGGTTCATGAAGGCGCCGGGATCACCCTCGTCGGCGTTGCAGATGATGTACTTCGGTTCGCCCTTCGCCCTGCGGCATGACTCCCATTTCTTTCCGGTCGGGAAGCCACCGCCGCCGCGTCCGCGCAGGCCGGATTTCTTGACGATGTCGATCACCTGTTCCGGTTTCATTGTCGTCAGCGCCTTAACCATGGCCTGGTAGCCACCGAGCAGGATGTAGTCGGAGATCGAGGTCGGATCCATGTAGCCGTTCCTGCCGAAAATCAGGCGCATCTGCTTGCGGTAGAAGGGAATATCTTTCTCGAGCTTGATCACCTGTTGCGACTGCGGGTCTTTGTACAGCAGCTTGTTTACTAGCTTCCCGCCCTTGATGGTCTGTTCCCAGATCAATTTGGCGTCGGCGGGACGAACGCGCTGGTAAAAGACGCCTTGTGGTTGAATGACGACCAGTGGTCCGCGTTCACAGAAGCCGTGGCAGCCGGTTGTCTTCAGCTCGACTTCATTTTCCATGTGGTCAGACGCGAGCAACTCGCGAAACGTCTTGGCAACGCTTTCGCAGCCGCACGCCAGGCAGCCGGTGCCGGCACAGACAGTGATGACAGTCTTGTTGACGTTGCGGTTGTGCTGCAGCTTTTCGCGCAGCTGCTGTAAGTCGGCCGTTGTCTTCAGGACAGGGTCTTTCATCCGGCCACCTCGTCTTTCTTGGCACTCAATTTGCCGGCGCGGATGTCATTCAGCATTTGCTCCGTCTTGGAGACCGTCATGTTGCCGTAGTAGATGTCGTTGGCCGTGACGAGCGGTCCAAGGGCGCAGGCCCCGAGGCAGTTCACGGTTTCCAGGCTGATCTCGCCGTCGGGCGTAGTCTCACCGGGCTCGATCTTGAGGTCGCGCCGGAGCTTGTCGACAATGACGGTGGCCTGCCGCACATGACAGGCGGTACCGGTGCAGACGCAGACGTGGTTCTTGCCCTTCGGCTTCAAGCTGAAGGACCGATAGAACGTTGCGACGCCGTAAATCTGCGCGATCGGCAGCTTCATCGACTTGGAAACGGCGTGCATGGCCGATTCCGGCAAGTAGCGGTAGTGTTTCTGGATATCCTGCAAGATCATGATCAGCGCGGATGGTTTCGCACCATACTCGGCGACGATCTTGTCGATGGCTTCCTGAACATCATATTCTTCAGGCTTGACTGCAGTCGTTGTCATTGCTGTTGCACCTCCACTTGGACCGGCTGCGACTCCGGCGTCGGCAGGTTCTCCGGCATCGGCTGGGCGGCGGTCAAGACCGTCAGGTCGTGCTTGGGTCCCATGCGCCACTTGTCTTGCACGTCGAGCAGGCGGCCCTCGCGGTAGACACGGCCGCCGAGAGTCATGCGCCGATAGGCCGGAGTCGGCACGCTCGGGCACGCCTCATAGCAAGCGCCGCAGCTATTGCACTTCTTCACGTCGACGTAACGCGGCTTGCGTTTGAGCTTGACGGTGAAATTCCCGAGGTAGCCGGAGACTTCCTCGACTTCGGTCCAGGTCATCAGCCGAATATTCGGATGTTTGCCGACCGAGACCATCTTCGGCGTCAGAATGCAGGCGGCGCAGTCGAGCGTCGGAAACGTCTTGTCGAACTGCGCCATGTGTCCGCCGATCGACGGTTCCTTCTCAACCAGAACCACTTCAAATCCGGCGTCGGCGATCTGCAGGGCGGACTCGATACCGGCAATTCCGGCGCCGACTACGAGCACGCGCTTCTTGATCGGTACGCGCCGCATCTCCAGTGGTTCGTGCAAGCGCACGCGGGCGACGGCAGCGCGAACGAGCGCCATCGCCTTGGTGGTCGCGCCTTTGGAGTCGAGCGTGACCCAGCTGACCTGTTCGCGGATGTTCGCCATTTCGAACAGGTACCGATTGAGACCGGCCGCGGCGCAGGCATTCCGGAAGGTCGGTTCGTGCATCAAGGGACTGCAGGCGGCCACGACGACGCGATTGAGTTTCAGCTCCTTGATATCGCGCTGAATCAGATCCTGACCAGGATCGGAGCACATGAATTTGTAATGGCGAGCGACCACGACGTTCGGGAGCGTGGCTGCCATTTCGGCGACCTTGGCGACGTCAACGGTCTTAGCGATGTTGGTGCCGCAATGGCAGACATATACCCCAACGCGGATTTCCGCGCCGTTGTCTGAGTTGCTCATGTGTGGGCCACCTCCCTTGTCATCAGCCGGCGAGGCGCAATCAGCAGCTTGTCCAGCCCCAATTCCTGGGCCGACAGGCCGAGCGCGACGCCGACCAGATGAGTGAAGTACACGATCGGCAGATCGAGGTGTGAACCGAAGCGGGCGTTGATTTGCTTTTGATAGCCCTCGAGATTGATATGGCAGAGCGGGCACGCGGTGGCGACGACGTCGGCCTTGTTGTCGGCCGCCGCCTGCAGAATCTCGTGACACAGCTTCAAGGCAATGGTATCGTCGGTGGTCATCAGCATGCCGCCGCAGCAGCGCACTTTGAGCGGGTAATGCACGGCTTCGCCGCCGAGGGCGCGAATCAACTGATCCATCGTCTGCGGATCGTCGGTGTCGTCGAAGTAACCGTGCGGTCGGACGATCTGGCAGCCGTAGTAGGGGGCAACCTTCAGGCCGTTCAACGGATTGGTCACCTTCTCCTTGAGTTTCTCCAATCCCAGATCATTGATGAGAATGTCGAGGGGATGGCGAACTTTGACGCTGCCGTCATAGGAAAGTCCGGCTTCGGCCAGGGCCGTGTTGATTTGCTGGCGCTGTTGCGGATTCCAGTTGATCTGGCGGTTGGTCTTGTCCAGAATCGTATAGCAGCTTGAACAGGGAGCACAGACATCGAGCTTCATTTCCTGTGCGAGCGCGAGATTGCGGGCACTGATCGAGTAGCCGACGATTTTTTTCGACGACATGTACATCGTGGCGCCGCAGCAATTCCAGTCTTCGATTTCCCGCAAGCCGATATCGAGGGCCTTAAAGACAGCGCGCATCGACAGATCGTACGGACTGGCGGTGTGTTCGAGACTGCAACCGGGGTAGTAAGCGTACTCGGGCATCAGTATTCTCCGAATTCGTTAGCTTTCTTAATAATGGCCTGAATCTGCTTGACGCGGTTGATCCGCTTCGGCAGCAGCCCCATCCGGCCGTTCTTCATCAGTGACATGCCATAACCGGCACTCGTGAATAATTTCACAAAATTAGACCGCATAAAGTACTTCACGGCCAAACCCAGTTCGTAGTTGCGACCGTACTTGTAGACATTGCGCAAGAAGGCCGAAGACAGACTTTGCACCGGGAAATTGGCGGGGTAGATCTTGCGTTGCATGGCGATTCGCTTCAGCGCATACATCGTGTCGGTCACCTTGATGCCGGCGGGGCACCGCACCGTGCAGGAGTAGCAGGAAGCGCATATCCAGATCGACTTGGAACGCAGCAGTTCCTCGATGCGGCCGGCGCGGAACATGGCCACCATCTGGCGCGGCGTCAGGTCCATAAACTCCGATACCGGGCAGGCGCCGGTGCACGTGCCGCACTGGAGACACTTCTTGATTTTGTGGCCATCGGGGAACGACTCGACCTGCTTCCAGAAGGCGGCCTGCAATTCGGCCTCGGTTGGAGCGAGAAGTTGGATTGAGTCAGTCATATTTCCTTCTATCTTTGAAAGCCCGACACGGAAGATTGCATTTAGCGGCGAGGAATCTCCTCGAGAATGATCACAGTTTGCTCAATCATACGCATCACATAGTAGACGAAATGATCGACGATAGAAAGTATCAGAATTGGCCCGAGTGTCAAGAGAAAAGTTTCACAAAGTGGTATAGAATTGAAGGAGTTGGCGCGTGAGGAGCCTGTCAGCAATTATGCCGGAGATTGGCTCGACAACGGGAATGGGGGAGCCTGAAGGCGCTATTGAGATGCGAGTCGTTGGGTTTGATGGCGATCAGCGGCCGATGAGGTTGAGAAACTCGGCTCTGGTAGCCGGGTCTTCGTGCAACTCGCCCAGCATCGCGGATGTCACCATGACCGAGTTTTGCTTTTCGACACCGCGCATCATCATACAGAGGTGTTGCGCTTCGATCACGACGCCGACCCCGATGGCGCCGGTATATTTTTCGATGGTCTCGGCGATCTGACGAGTGAGGTGCTCCTGGATTTGCAGGCGACGGCCAAAAGCATCGACGACACGGGCAACCTTCGATAGCCCAAGGACTTTGCCGTTGGGGATATAGCCGACATGGCACTTGCCGAAGAACGGCAACAGGTGATGCTCACACATCGAGTACAACTCGATGTTCTTCACCACAACCAGTTCCTGCGTGTCGGACTTGAAGAGGGCGTTGTTCACGAGCTTGTCGATATCCTCTTTGTAACCCTTCATCAGGAACTCGAAAGCCCGAGCGGCGCGGGTCGGTGTTTTGAGTAAGCCCTCCCGGTCGGGATTCTCGCCTACACTTGTTATCAGTTCACGATAAAGTTCTGCCAGTTTGTCCATGGGATCACGCGCTCCTCGGGCGGATTATCAGAGTTTGGCCTGCCGGCGTCTAAGTCGGGGCCGTGTCGATGAGGGAGATACGAAATGATTCTCGGAAAGTCAATCAGCTGTTGATGCCGGCGCGGCCTGATTAATGGGGGCCGCCGGATTGGCCTCGGCGGAAATCAGGATGCAATGAGTTGCCTCCGGAGTCTGTCGCGGCATGATCAGGACTGCGATCGAGCGCTTGACACGCAACCATTGGGTGGAAGGGATCGCCGGCGCCAGGGTGGCTTCAAAGTCATACATGGCGCAGTTGATATCATACAGGCTGCTAACTTTGTACTGCATCAGGACCTGCGGCGGCTTGTTGACAATGCGGACGCGGTTGGCCGCCGACTTTGCATCGGTGAGATCGAGCAGGTGTGGTTTGCGCGGCATCGGCAATCCCAGTAATTCGCCGGGCACATCAAAGCAGGCAATGAACTTGTGCTGTGAATGCGGAAGCGGGATTACCTCGAAGCGGGCCGTCTTGTGGAGCTGCTCGAGCATCGGTTTGTCGGCGACGGAGCCCAGAATCTGATTTACAGTATAGATGACTTCGAGGAATTCCGCCGTGGAATTGACCATGTAGCGGATAGTCTTGACGATACCGTATGGCGTAACTTCAGGCACTTTGGGGTCCATTGTCCACAACACTTCAGATTGCCGACCGAGCAGAACCGGTCACTTCTTGTATCGGCAGTAATTGTGTATTCTTTGTATTCAGTGCAGTGTGAATCAACGCGAGGGAAAGGGCCCGATTGCGTTTCGGATCGGAACGAAATCGAGTCCACGTTAAGTCGGTCGAAGGGGACAGACCAACAAGACTATTGAGCGCGCGAGACGGTGATTCCCCACCGTTGCGGATTGCGAGGTTTGTCGGCATTCCAGCTGCCGAAAGCGTGCGATCCGTCGCTGACGTAGTGAACGCGATAGCGGCCCTTATCGAGCAAAACCTCGGTATCGACCATGCGGTTCTTCTCAGCGCCACCGGCGTGTTTCGTGCGGCGATAGGTCATTTCCCAAACGATGTCGTCGTTGTCGGAGTTCTCGATCCAGCCATAGTCGTACATCTCGTTGCCGGAGCCTTCGCCGAGAGCGTAGATGTGGACCCGGGTCGGCTGCTGAAGGGCAAATGAGGCGGTTTCATCGGCATCGTCGCCGACGCGGATAATGCGGGCGAGGACGTCGCCCGACTCGGTTTCTTCAGTCAATTCGACGATCGGCGGTTGGCTGCCGCCGTTGGCGGCCGCAAACAGCGAGACGCCGTAGTTCTTCTGATCATAGGGCGGAGTGGCATTCCAGTCTCCGTATGAATGAGAATCATCGGTGACGTAGCCGAGCAAGTAGTCACCCTTCGGCAGCGTAATCACTTCATCGGCCAGACGATTCTTCTTGGCACCGCCGGCCGGCTCGGTATTGTCCTCCAACATCAGCCAGATCGGCTCGTCTTCGCCTTCGCGCTCGATCCAGGCGTAGTCGGCAAACTCACGGCTGCCGGGGCTGCATTCGCCGATGGCGTAGACACGCACTTGGCAGTCGCGGGTGACGCGGAAGGGTTTGACTTCCTGAAAGTCGTCGCCGACGCGGACGATGGAGAGCAACGGCATCTGCGACTGCGATTCTTTATAGGGTCGCACTGAAGCCTTGTCGCGCTCATTAACGACGCTGACGCGCACGCCGTAGGCCTCGGGATTGTAGGGTGGGGCGGCGTTCCAGTCATCGTATGAATGCGAATCATCCGTGACATAGTAGAGCAGGTAGTCACCGAGCTCAAGTTGCAGCAGGCGGCGCGACATCTGGTTCTTCTCAGCGCCGCCGGCCCATTCGCGGCGCGTGTTGTCCATCGACCAGATGCGGCGGCGAGAATCGGCGTTGATGATCCAGCCGTAATCGGCGAACGCATCATCCCAGCCGAGGACCTCGCCGATAGCCTGGACTTCGACTTCAACCGGTTTGTCGACAGAGAAACCGACAGAAGTATACTGGTTGTGATCGGGGTGCAAGATTTCCGCAACCGAGAGTTTGGAGGAGTAGTCACAGGTGCTGATCCGGATCGCCGAATTATCACCCTCAATTTCCAGATAGTAGTCATCGAGCAGCTTTTCGGACGCCTTGTCCATCGACACCACGACTCCGGACGACGCGTCTTTACCGAGTTCCATCGCGAGCGCCTGCAGTTCCTTCTCAAGCTGGGCCTCGTTCTTTTTCAGCTTCTTGATGCTCTCTTTGAGTTTGTCCCAATCGAAGTCAATGACGATTCCGCCGAAGCTTCTGACCAGTCCGGCGTAGTAGTAGATCTCGTAGCGTCCGGTTTCGAGTTCAAGGTTACTGTCATAGCGGCGCAGCCACTCTTCGCTGCCGAATTCCTCGGTGCGGTTCCACTCCATGACCCAGATTGGATCGAGCTTGCCGGAAGGGATGATCCAGGCGTAGGCCCACATGCAATCCTGGTCTGCCTCGCCGGCGCCGACGACATCGATATGGATGGTCGTCGGGCGAGTGACTTCAATCGCTTTGCAGTAGACCTCGTTGGGGCGGAAATTCTTGACATTGACGATGGTGGCGGTTTCGGCGGTTGCCGAGGCGACCGCAACGAGCACCGTCAGGGCCGTGATGAGGGAGAAATTGCGCACTTTCATAGAATCGGCTGAGTTCCTTACACTGCTCGTTAGGACCATTATTACCACTCTAAAATACGGATGGGAGAATCGCAAGGTTTCAGCCGTTCAGCCTCCAAATTGCCATTGCCGGCATTTAACGGAGCAAGCCCGTTCTCGGGAGTGTCAGCTTGCGGAACTGACCCCAGTCGATGTCGCTCAGTTGTTGAACAGCGGCCCGCCGGGAGGCCGCAGCGACGGCAAACCGGGCGGCGGCAATGAAGTTGCCGGAAGATAGATACCGGGCGACCAGTGCGGCGGCGAACACATCACCACAGCCGGTGGTGTCGCGCACCGATCGCAGAGCCGGCGCCGGGATCGAATCGATGAGAACTTGCCTGCGTCCCGGCCGCACGCAGACCGCGCCGCGACTGCCCAGCGTGACCAAAAGGGCGCGACACAAGCCCCGCAGGTGCAGTTCGAAAAAGTCGCGCAGATCGGGTTCCCGGCAAGGTGCTCCGGCCAGCAGTTCAAACTCGATTTCATTCATCTGCAGCAGGTCGGCGCAGGCAATCGTCTCGCGCCAATCGCGCGGGCGGCGGAGGAAGCGATCGCCGTTGGCGCGGCGTCCCAGCGTGCGGGAGTGGAAGTCGAGATAGATCAGCGCCGGTGAGCTGTCGCGCAGCCAGCGCAAATTGGCCGTTGTGATGTCGCTGCCGGAGATGTAGTTGACCAGGTAGAGGTCGCAATTTAGCACTTGGCGGAGTTGGTCACGACTAACCGCGCCGACCCAGCCGTGCAGGCGCTCCGACTTGGCGGCGACATCGTGATAGACCAACCGGCACTGGTTGTTTTTGCGCGGGACGACCCGCGTAGCGCGGAGGTCAAGTTGTGGCAACGCCGCGAGCAACCGAAAGATCTCCGGGGCACGGTCGCGGCCGATATTGACGAGCGGAAAGATGCCGGCATCGGGCAGAGTATGCGCCAGTACGTGGAGATTGTAGAGAATGCCGCCGTAGCCTTCGCTGCGACTGCCGTCAGCGCGGATGACGATATCGTGGTTGATGGTGCCGATAACGGCGATCTGAGGCGGGCGTCGAACCATTGCCGGGAAGATAGTGCGCCCGGAGCCGCAATTCACCAATTTCCTGCAAAGGATGGCGTTGATTGACAAGGAGGCGCCGGACTGGTATCGTGGCGGTGTGAATATCGGATTCGATGCCAAGCGTGCCGTTTTCAACCAGACGGGCTTGGGGAACTACTCTCGAACGCTGATTAATTCGCTGGCAACAGCCTTCCCGGAGAATCGGTACATCCTCTACACGCCGGCGCTTCGAGAGAACCAGCGTCTGGAGGCACTACGTCGCCAGCCGGCGGTGAGCCTAACAACCCCCCGCGGTTGGTTCGGCAAGTTGGCACCGGGAATCTGGCGGATTGCCGGTATCGCCGGTCAAGCGCACGCGGACCAGATTTCGGTTTTTCACGGCTTGAGCAACGAACTGCCGATGCGGCTGAACTCGGCGGGAACTAAGTCGGTGGTGACGATTCACGATGTCATCTTCGAGCGATTCCCCGAATTATACCGTAACCACGACCGATTGGTTTATCGTCTCAAAACGCGGCACGCCTGCCGGGCGGCTACGGCAATTGTCGCGGTCAGCCAGCAGAGCAAAGCTGATCTGGTAGAATTCTTCCGGGTCGAGCCGGAGCGAATCAGAGTGATCTATCAGGCCTGCGATTCCTCATTTGTGGCTGCGGTCGGAGACGGTGTCAGGGCTGCGACGCGGCAAAAGTACTGCCTGCCGGCGCAATATCTGCTTTATGTGGGCTCGATCGAGAGACGGAAGAATCTGCTGACGCTCGTGAAGGCCGTGGAGCTGTTGCGCAAGTCGCATGACCCTTATTTGGTAGCTCTGGGCAATGGCAAAGAGTACCTGCAGGAAGTTACGGCCTACATCGAAAAGAACGGTCTCTCCGAGCGTGTGCGGATCATCAGCGATGCCGCGTTCGCCGATTTCCCGGCGATTTATCAGTCAGCCATCGCGCTGGCCTACCCGTCGCTGTTTGAAGGATTCGGCATACCGATACTTGAAGCGCTGTGGAGCAAGGTACCGGTGATCACCACGAAGGGGGGCTGTTTCGCCGAAGCCGGCGGGCCGGCGAGTCTCTATGTTGATTCTCAAAGCGCCGAAGAATTAGCGCACGGGATCAGGCGTATTATCGAAGACTCAACGCTACGCGTCAAGATGATCGCGAGCGGTCTCAGCCACGCACAAAAATTCCGCGGCGACAAAGTGGCGGCAGAGATGATGGCCCTCTATCGCGGCCTTTAGTTGAGCTTTACCTGCGGCTTGCCGCCCTGGAGGCTGACGCGGCCAAGCTCAACACCGGCATCACTGCGCAACACGATCTGCGATCTTTGCGGATCGAATCCACACTTGGTCAGGCACTCACTCCAGAAATCAAACGCGGCTTCGCCTACGGCGGTGCGGTCAGAGGGCGCCAAGTCATTCCAGCGCGAAGCGACTGTCAGAGTCGCCGAGGGAACTTCGGTATCGAGTCCGCCGACACCGACGATGATCTCCAGCATCGGGTTGGCGCGAGTCGCCTCCATCTTAAAGCGCGTCCAGGGATCGACATACTGCTCGCGTGTCAGCAGCGGTTCGTAGATGTAGGCCGTGCGGCCGTCATCCAGTAGAACCTTCCACCACTTGTCGGCATAGTTGACCAGTTTGACCTTCGTGCCGCGCGTCAACTGCGCGACAACATCCGCCGACGTGCTCGGTTGCGAGCGGACGTTGATCTTGTCCTTGATCACCCAGCCGGTTGGCGTGGTATCGGCCGGTTCCGGCGTCGGTTCAGCCGTTGTCGGCGCCGACGACTGCTGTTTGACTTCCGGATCGACCGGCGGTAATGTCGAGGATACTTTCTTGCCGCACCCGGAAACCAGCAACACCAGACAAGTGACGGTACCAATACAGATAAGATATGCTTTGGGCATTGTGCTTCCCTGATGAGTTTTCGTCTTCGCTACTATGGAGAATATCCATCGCCGCAGCGGGAGAGTCAAGGCGAATTCGCGGACGAATCGCTCAGTACTTGCCGATCGTGGACTTCCAGCGACGATGAGTCCACAGCCATTGCTCCGGATGGCTCCTGACCATCCGCCCGAGGCGATCGGAATAGAGCGACATCAACCGCGTGACCTCGGCGTTGCGATCACTGGCCGGATCGGGCTCGATGAGATCGGCGACGTGCAAAATCAGCTTGCGACCCTGGCGCAGCAGGAATACCACCGCGATCGGCGCGCCGTAGTGCAGGCTGAAGGTGGCTACGCCGCGATGGTACGAGGCCGGGGTCCCCATGAAGTCGACAACGATGCCTTCATTGCCACCATCCTGATCGGCGACCATATAGACCGGCAGCCCCTGTTTGAAGGCTTTCGGCAGGGCGCGGCTCGCTTCGTGGCTCTGGATGATGGTGGCGGCGCCGGTCAAGCGCAGGCGATTGAGGAAACGATTGACGCGCTTGTTTGACTGCTCGAGGGCAAGAAAGACGCAGCCGCGGAACTCGCGTCCGGCAACCTGCCCCAGAGTTTCCCAACCGCCGAAGTGCCCGGTGGCAATGATGACCGGCCGTTTTGCGGCCAGAAGTGCCTGAATGCGGTCGACCTGTGCGCGCGCATGGGGCGGCACGTCGACGCGCCGCAAAGCGCCGTAGGGATCGACCAGATCGATGGCGTTTTGCGCCAGATTGAGGTAAACGCCGCGCACCACTTGTGTCACTTCGGCGGGTGTCGATTCGGAGAAAACCAACTGAAGATTGTAACGGGCAACGCGGACGCGGGAACGGGTGAAGAAGCGGGCCAGAGCCGCCAGCAGCCGAGCCAATTGATCACGCTGGCTCGGCGGTGTGAGGCGGACGAGGGCGTAAAACAGCAAGACGCCGGCGTACTCAATAGCGTGACGAATCGTCTTCAGGCTGCTTCCAGGGTTCATCATCGTCGGAGCCGGAATAGTCAAAATCGGTGCTCTGGTACTTCTCTTCTTCCTTCCAGCGGTCGAAGGCAGTCTTCCGCCGTCGTCGCAGCAACAACCAGCCGACGATCACGACCACTGCCAGAAAAATCCAGAGACCCGACATGTCGGAGAGTATAGCCAACAGCGTGTAATTGTCCGACAGGAATTTGCGGTAGTCGGCTTCGAAGCGCCAGAATGAGATGCCCAGGCCGGAATGAAAGGCTTCGCTGATGTTCTTGCCTTCGGCAAAGGCGTCAAGGAGATCGACCAGCCCCAGTTCGCCGAAACGCTGGAGAATGTAGAGGACGACGAGATAGCTCTGCGCGTAGGCAAGGTTGGCTTCGGCCTGGTGAAATTGGTTGACCTCGTCGATATCGCGCAGCGGCAGCAGCGACTTGGTAATCTGCGCCGCAGCGACGGTGGTTACCTGGGAGAAGGTCCATTCGCCCGCGAACCACGAGGCGAAGCCCTCGTCGATGAAACGCGGCAAGCGGGCGCCGCGGACGCGCTGATACATCGCGATATGCGCCAGTTCGTGCTCGATCAGATCAGCCATGGTGCCGGGATAGCGATCCATCATCGTTTCACGCAGGATGATGAGATCGCGCGTGGGTATGGCGGCGCCGGCGCCCCAGTCGGGGATGGTGCCCCCGGCCAAAGAGTCGAACTGCGCCTGGGTCTGGACGATGGCCAGATTGAGCGTGTCCGGAAGCTTTATGCCGAGAATCTTCTGCGCGCGCAGTGACGCAACGTCGATGATCAGCCGCATGTCTTTCGCCTTGGGCGGATCCCCGGTTATGAACCGGATCTGCGAGGCGGCGGCCGGAGCGAGGCTGAAAAGCAGCCAGAGCAGCGCGAAAAGGTAGTTCACGGAGCGATTATAAGGAACTTCAGGGAATAAGGGAATCAGCAAATGGCGATCAGTCTTCGGGGTGTTGGGTCTTTGGCAACGGCAAGTCAACGTTGGCGCCCTTGAGGCGGACGATACGAGCCGGGATGCCGACGACGGTAGCATCATCGGGCACGTCGCCCATATAGATGAATGAATTCGCGCCGATGCGGACGTTGTCGCCGATCTTGACCGGTCCGAGGATGATGGCGCCGGTACCGACGTAGACGTTGTGGCCGAGCGTCGGATGGCGCTTGCCGGAATGCTTGCCTGTGCCACCGAGGGTAACGTTATGGAAGAGGACGCAGTTATCGCCGATCTCGGTAGTCTCTCCAACGACCAGTCCCATGCCGTGATCAATGAAAACGCCTTTGCCCAAAGTCGCGCCGGGGTGGATTTCAATGCCGGTGAAGAAGCGGGCGATCTGCGAGATGAGGCGAGCGATAAAGCGCAGCCCCATTCGATACAGCCGGTGTGACAGGCGGTGAATCAGGATCGCATGCAGTCCGGCGTAGAGGATTGGCTCCAGCCCGCGGGCGGCAGGGTCATTGCGGTAAATTGCGCGGATGTCTTCCCAGGCCATATACTGATTTATCGGCAATTATGTACCGACGGATAAGATGATCGCTAACGCGCACCGGTGATTGCGAACTGCGGGGCGGCGGTATTGCCAGTGATTTCAATGACGATCGTTTTGGGGGTCTTCTCACCGGCAATCCGCGTGAAATCGGGTCGTGAACGTAGAGACTTTGCCTCGTCTTTAGATATTTTGCGCGTGACCCGTAAATCGGGATTGTTAGCGGATGAGAGTGATCCGGTTATTGCATATTCAATATCGCCGGAATCGAACGCCAGCGTGCTCAGGCGCACCGTGCGATCGGCATAGAGGAAGCTGCAGACGAGGTCCTCGACCTTGCTGCGATCGAAAGCCGGGAGACTCAACGCCGATTCGAATTGCCGACTCAGGTCAAAGGGAGTGATGCGACCGTCTTCGAGAACAGCTTCGCCCTTCAATGTGAGTGTAGAAAGAACCTCGTCAGTTGTGGTACCCTTCCATTTGGCGTTGACCTGCAAATCCGCATCTCCGGTCAGGCGCGGTCCGAATCCAGTGAAGCGATCGAGGACAAGGTCAGCCAGAACTTCCTCGCTACGCGCTTCGAGTTCAAAATCCGGTTTTGCGGGATTATTAAGATCGACAACGATTTCGCCAGAGGCCTTACCGGCGAAGATGCGGCACGTAGTGGAGTCGGAATAGACAATCCGATTAACCACAGAAATGCGCGACTCGAGGTTCGTGAAGTCGATGCCGGCGATGCGTCCCTCGGCGACGAGCCATTTGGTGGAGGAGTTGATGCCGACGAGTTGATTGATCAAATCGGCCACGGCGCCGGTATCGGCTGCGGTGGAATCGCCGAGTTGGCGCAGGGCGTCGAAGTCGAAGTGGCTGGACGAGATGACGGCATCCAGTTGCGGCGGACGGTGGGCGTGCTCACGACCAGCAAGCACGGCAGGGAAACCGACGATGCTGCCGGTGAGCTGTAGATTGTTATCGCCGGAAGCGAGGTCGCAGCGGGCAATCTGCGCATAGTCACCGGTGAACTGCATGTCAAGGTTCAGTTCGTTGAGATTCACGGGACGCGCGGTATCGACGATTGCCAGCCGTTCGACCAGCAGCGAGCCGAAAATCCGGCTTTGCTCCGGCTGGGCGGACTTGATGAACCCGGAAATATTCGCCGCGACCTCGCCGGAAACCGACTGCGGCGCCTGATAATTCAGCGCACGCGCGATGACGTCGGCACGACAGCTCACGTTAGCCTCGCCCGAGATGGTCGGCTCTTCGTAATCGTCAATTGTCAGCCGCAGGGTCGCCGGCGCGCCGTTGACGGTCGCCGATTCCGTGTAAACGGAGAGGGTCTTCTCGTTGAAGTTGCTTTCGATCAATTTGCTGCGCATTTCGAGTCCGCTCGATTCCAGCATGCCGGTAAAGTCGGCGAGACTGACTTTCCCGTTGAGGTTCCGCGACGCGGGATTGCCGGCGACACCTGACCAGGCAATTTCCAGACGTGCTTGTCCGGCGAGTTTCATATCACGCAGCAGAGGCAGTGCCTTGATGACGCGCGAATCCGCACAGTCGGCCAGATCGGTGCGCTCGGAGAGTAGGCGCAGATTGAAGGCCGGACGGGTCCCGATCCGGGCAATGGAGCCGTCGAGCCGCCCGGAGAATTTATCGATGCGCCAGCTACAGCGACGGAAGGCGACCGAGTCATGGAGCGCTGAGTAGAAGCCGCGCCAGTCCGCTTCGACGGCGGTCGGGTGGATCAGCAGGTTGCCGGCGTCGGCCCAAAGAAAGAGCGAATCGATTTCGAGTTTGCCGGCGATGTCGGACAGCCGCTCGCCGCGCAGGTCGTAGCTCAGACGGATATTGCCGAGGACGAAGCGGATGCCGGTGGAGTCGTCGCGGAAGAGCAGACGGCCGTCGTTGAGGCGGAACCGGCGGCAAAGCGGTTCTTGCGCTTGTTCATTCGATTCGGGGAAGATGGTGCGGGCGCGGAAGAAGTCGTAGTTGATCGCGCCCACCGAGTCCTTCTGCAGTAACATTTCCCAGCCGTCAATCGCCAGTTCCTTAATTTTGATTCTCCCCATCAGAAGCGGGAGCAATTGGACGTAGGCGTTGATGTGATCGATGCGTGCCAGCGGCTTACCGGCGAAGCGGTCATTGTTGGCAATCGCCAGATTGGAGATGCGAATTCCAGGCGGGAAGTAAGAGAATTCCGAGGAGCCGACGCTGACTCGGCGATCCAACAGCTCTTCCATGCGCGGGATAATGGCCGCCGCAATTCGCTGCGGCGAGACGAAGATGCGGATCGCCCCAAAACCGAGAATAATCAAGGCCACGACGATCAGGGCGAGCCAAACCAGGGGCTTGTACTTCATTGCACTACAAATACGGGATTGAAGCCGAAGAAGCAAACGGATGTTGCGGTTATTGCCGGAGTAAGCGCAGGCTATTAAAGATGACGACCAGCGAGGCACCCATGTCGGCCAGCACGGCCATCCAGAGCCCGGCGAAACCGAGTGCTGCCAGGGTCAGGAATACAAGCTTAACGGCAAACGCGAGGCCGATGTTGAACTTGATGGTCGCCAAGGTGCGCTTACCAAGGCGAAAGAGCTTGGGCAATGCGGTCAGATTGTTGCCGAAGAGGATGATGTCGGCATGTTGTGCCGGGATGTCGCTGCCAAAGCCGGCCAGTGAAATTGAGACATCAGCGCCGGACAGAGCCACAACGTCGTTGATGCCGTCACCGACCATGGCGACGCCACCACCCAGTTTCTCGATCTGCTCGTACTTGTGTTCCGGCAGCAGGCTGCCGTGGGCGAAATCGAGCTTCAGGCGTGCGGCTGCAGCCGCGGTTGCCTGATTGCCGTCGCCGGAAAGTATGCCGATCGTTGTGATTCCTTCTTCTCGCAGGTGCTCGACGATCTCCGAAGCTTCCGGGCGAAGCTCGTCCGACAAACGGAACAAAGCAATATCGATGCCGTTACCTCTGAGCCGGACGGCACGACCCCCGGACGCTGCTTCGAGACGATCTTCACCAGCGACCAACTCGAAGTGACGTCCGCCAATGACACCGCTGACGCCGATACCGGGCTGAGCACGGGCAGCGTCAACCGGCAACAGAGGCAGCTGCGCTATCGCCGCGGCCACCGTGAGGGCGCGAGCGATCGGATGCTGTGAAACCTGTTCCAGCGACGCGGCTATTTGAAGTGCCTGGGATGAGGTCAGAGAGTCTACCGTCTCAGTTGCGACCAGGCTCAAAGCCCCGGTTGTTAGCGTGCCGGTCTTGTCGAAGGCCACCGTTGAAATTGATGCCATCTGCTCCAGCGTGTCGCCGCCCTTGAAAACGGCCTTGAGTCGTGACGCCGCTGAAAGCGCAGTCGTTATTGCGACCGGAGTCGAAATCACCAGCGCGCACGGGCAAGAGATGACGAGAAAAACGAGTGCCTTGTAGAACCATGCGGAAAACGACGCATCGAGAAACAGCGGCGGCACGGTTGCCACCAGCAGGGCCAGCGCAACGACCAGGGGAGTGTAAATGCGAGCGAAACGATCGACAACTCGTTCCACGCGGGCCTTGCGACTGGCGGCTTCGCCGACTAACTGAAGAATTCGCCCGATGCGCGAATTTTCCACCGTTGCCGACACTGAGACCTCGAGGTAGCCGTCCTGGTTGATGGCGCCGGCGTAAACTTCATCGCCGGGACCGATGCTGTCAGGGTGGGTCTCACCGGTCAACGATGAGAAGTCGACGAAAGAGCGCCCGGAAATCACGACTCCATCTACCGGAACGCGCATGCCTTCCTTAAGGACAATCGTATCGCCCGGGATCAGCTTCTCCGGGTCAACTTCGACGAGTTCCGCACCGCGTTTGAGTAGGGCCCGGTGGCTGGTGAATTCTGAAAGACCGGAGAGAGTCCGCGACAGTCGCCAGAGCGAGTAGGACTCCAACAAGTTGGCCAGGCTGAAGAGCAGGACAACGACGACAGCCTCGTGCAGATCGCCGATGATGATGGCACCCAGGATTGCCAGCGCCATCAACGAATTGATGTCGAGGCGGCGATGCCTGACTGCGATCAGGGCGCGACGGAGAATATCCCAACCGCCAATGAGCGTGGCCGCAATAAATGTGACGTTTCCAGCTCCCTCCAGGCCGAAACCGAAACGGAGCAGCGCACCGATACCATAGACCATTACTGCGGCGAAGAGCGACCAGCCCAGAGATCGCGAGAACGGCAGACGCGAGCTGGACGGCTCGGCATCGTCGACAAATTTGAAATGACCGAGACCTTCAATGCGACGGCGCAGAGCTGAGGCGTCCGTTTGGTCGGGATCAAAAGTGTAGAAAACCTTCGCACTGAGAAGGTCGACCCGGGCGTTGGTGATCCCCGGAATCTTCTTGATCTCCGTTTCTGCTGTCTTGGCGCAGTTCGGGCAGTCAATTGGAGTGGTTCGAGCTTCAACCCGAGCGAGAGCCATGGCTATTTCTTCTCCTCAGCATGCACCATCCCTTGATTGATCAGCGTGGTCACATGCGCATCGTCAAGTGCGTAGAATGCCATTTTCCCTTCCCGGCGGTATTTGACGAGTCGCAGAGAACGCAGTAGCCGAAGCTGATGGGAAACTCCTGATTCTGAGATTCCGAGAAGTGCAGCGAGGTCACATACGCATAATTCGGCTTGAGACAAGAAGATACAGATCTTGAGGCGCGTTGGATCGGAAAGGACAGAGAAAATTTCTGCGAGCCGTTCGATTATCGCATTGTCAGGCAATGACTTACGGAGTTCATCGACGGTTTCGAGGTTGATGAATTTTACCTGGCAAACATCTTCGTCGGTCTTTATCATACAACACCTGAGCAGATATTCATACGTTATACGTTTTCGACCGATTGTCAGTTGAGAATTAGTAGCCTGGTTGAAAGGTTCACGGAAGAAACGCCGGTGTATCGTAATTCTTGTTTCTGGTCGGCAGCTCCGAACCAAAACGCTCAGATTTCGTATAAATCATAGTTAGATGAAGAGATACAGCTTGCTCGTCGTTCTGGCACTCCTGGCGGTATCGGCTGCGTCGGTGGCCGCCGAGATCACTAATAATGTAACAATCGCCCGACTGAAATATCCGGGCGGTGGCGACTGGTATTGGGGCTCATCGGCGCTCCCGAATTTGATCGAATACATTCGCGGGAACACGGGGATTCCCGTCAACAAGGACGAGGTACGAATCGAGTTAAGCGACAACAGCTTATTCAATTACCCGTTCCTGTTCATGACCGGACACGGAAACGTCAACTTCCGTGCCGACGAATTGGAAACGCTGCGCAGATATTTGGCGGCCGGCGGATTTCTGCTGGCGAACGATTCGTACGGAATGCGGAAGGCATTCTTCCGCGAGATGAAGAAGCTGTTTCCGGATCAGGAGCCGCGCGAATTGCCGTTTAATCACGGAGTTTTCAGTTGCTACTACAAATTCCCGAACGGACTGCCGAAGATTCATAGGCACGATGATAAGCCGCCGCAGGCGTTTGGGTGGTTTATCGGTGAACGCCTGGTCGTGCTCTTCGTCTTTGAATCGGATATCGGCGACGGCTGGGAAGATCCGCGTGTCCACAACGACCCGCCGGAAAAGCGAACGGCGGCACTGCAGATGGGAACAAACATCCTGATCTGGGCATTAACTAATTAGTAGTCACGCATCAACTTCGATAATCGAGAGGTACCGTCATGGATCCCCGCACAACACTTCAGTATCTCACCGATCGACTGGTTAAGCTGCGCAATTTCATGCTGCTCGGCCATCTGGCCAATGGCACGGCGCTGATTCTTACCGCGGTGGCACTTCTGTTCTTGCTGGGGTTCGTTTTCAATGCCGCCTTCTTCTTAACGGCGACATTCCGCACCATCTTTATCGCGATCGCGGGGATCGCGCTATTGACGCTCTTCTTTATCACCGTGGTGTGGCCGTGGATTCGCAAGCCTTCGACCGAGAGCGTGGCGTTGCAGGTTGAGGCGAAGTACCCGCAGTTGCAGGATCGGCTGATTTCCTCCCTACAGTTGGAGCGGAATCTTCAGAACAACCGCGAAGGCTTCTCCACCGACATGATCCAGGCGGTGATGCGCGAGTCGGAGGAGATGTGCCGCGGAATCGATTTCAACAAGACGGTCGACCATGCCTACCTGAAGCGGTCGTTGCGCTTTCTGGCGCTGTCGGCGGCGTCCGTGATTCTGCTGGGATTTGCATTTCCGAGCGTCTTCAACGAGACAGTGTACTTGTTCGCCAACCCGACGGTCGAAGTTGAACGGGAGTTGAGTTATCGGCTGAAGGTTGAGCCGGAAGGTACGGAGGTCGCCAAGTTCGCGCCGTTGACGGTGCGGGCGATCCTGAGCGGCAGGAATCTGCCGAACGACGCCAAGCTGCACTGGCGATATGAAGACGGACCGGTCAAAATCGAGGAGTTCTCACCGGAACGCTCCGCGAAGGCGGCGGCCTCGGGGATTGCGGGGAAGTTGGCGGCGGACGACTCGACAATTCTGGCGTTTGAGTTCCGCGAGGTGCGGCGCTCGTTCGAGTACTGGGTGACAGCCGGCGAAATCGAGTCGCCGAAGTACGAGGTCGATGCGGTCGACAAGCCGCGCGTGATCGATATCAAGCTGACCTATGCTTATCCCAAATATACCGGGCTGCAGCCGCTGGTTGTGGACGAGAACGACGGCAATATCTCCGCGATTAAGGGCACCACGGTCAAGGTCGAAGCGACGGTCAACAAGCCGGCGGTGACTGCGGAGATGGTCTTCAAGGACGGCCGACGGGAAGGATTGACGATTCGCGACCATCAGCTGACCGGCACGATCAAGGTGATGGAGGAGGGGAGTTATCATATTGCCGTAACCGACGAGCTGGGCAATCTCAATCCCGATCCGATTGAATATCGCATTGGCGCGATCGCCGACGCGTTTCCGGAGGCGGATCTGTTCGCACCGGGAGTGCCGGTGAATCTCGGCGACGACATGGCGCTGGATCTGGGCGTCAAGCTGTTCGATGATTTCGGTTTTTCGGAACTGACCCTGCGCTATCGCGTCTTTACAATCCAGGGGGAGACGTTTGAACGCAAGCTGGCGGTGCCGTTCGACCGCGCGCTTGGGAAGAGCATCGAGGTGCGCTATCCGTGGGACCTGTCGGACATCGGTCTGGAACCAGGCGGCTGGGTCGAATACCAGTTTGAGGTCGCCGACAACGACGCGGTTACCGGGCCGAAGCGGGCCCAGTCGCAGGTCTTGGTGGCGCGGCTGCCGTCGCTGCAAGAGCAGTTTTCCTATCTGGAGGAAGAGAGCGAGTCGCAGATTAATGAGCTCGAAGAAGTGCGCAAGGCGCAGGATGAGCTGCTGGAGAATACGCAGAAGTTGCAGGAACAACTGCTGAGCAATCAGGAGATGGATTGGGAGAAGAAACAGGAAATCCAGAAAGCGTTGCAGAACCAGCAAAACCTGTTTGACCAGATGGAGCAGATTGCCAACCGGATGGAGCAGATGGAAGAGCAGATGCGCAAGAACGATCTGACCTCGTTGGAAATCATGCAGAAGCTGCAGGAACTGAAGAAGCTGTTCGACGAAGTGGCGACGCCGGAGATGAAAGAGGCGATGAAGAAGATGCAGGAGGCGCTGGACAAGATGTCGCCGGAGGAGCTGCAGAAAGCCGCCGAACAGATGGAAATGTCGCAGGAAGAGCTGAAAGAACGCATCGAACGGACACTGGCGCTGCTGAAGTTCATGCAAGCGCAGCAGAAGATGGAAAACATGATGCGACAACTGGCGGAGCTGATCGAGCAGCAGGAGAAGATGAATCAGCAGACCGAGAGTTCGCCGCAGGAAAAGCTGGCCGACCTGGCTCCGAAGGAAAAGGCGAACAAGGAGCAGTTCGACGATCTGCAGAAACAGGCCCAGGAGCTGGAAGAGATGTTGAAAGAGCTCAAGCTCGACCAGCAGGAAAACGCCAAGGAATTCATCGAGCAGGCGCAGGAATCGAAGGCCGGCGAAGAGATGCAGCAGATGAGTCAGGAGCTGCAGCAGAAGAACAAGAAGCAGGCCAAGCAGTCGGGCGACATGGCGCTGGAGAGCCTCAAGCAGATGCAAAAGCAGATGCAGGAGCAGAAGGACGCCTTTAATAACAGCCAAGGTCAGCAGGCGGCGGAGAACATGAAGGAAGCGGCCAACGACGTGCTTTATGTTTCCGAGAAGCAGGAAGACGTCTACAATCTGGCCGAGAGCACCGACCCGTCCTCGCCGGAACTGCAGAAACTGGCGGCCGAGCAACAGGCGCTACAGCGGACGATGCAGGCGTTAGACGAGCGGCTGCGGGAGATCTCGAAGGAATCAGCTTTCTACAACCAGCAGGTCAATCAACTGATGAATTCGGCGCAGGAATCGATGACGCAGTCGACTGAGGGGTTGATGCGGCGCGATGCGGCCGGCGCCCTGCGCAACCAGAAGGAGGCCATGTTCTCGCTCAATCAGGCCGCCAACCAGTTGATGCAGTCGGCGCAGAGCCAGTCGATGTGCAATAGCGGGCGCTGCAACAATGAAAACATGTTTCAGAAGATGAACAAGCTGACGCAGCAACAGAAGCAGATCAACAACCAGACGTCGTCGATGTGCGACAAGCCGGGCAACGCCAAACCGAAAGCGGGCGATCTGGGACGGATGGCGGCGCAACAGAGTGCCGTCCGCAAGAGCCTCGAAGAGTTGCAGCAGGAGCAGGGAAATCGCCGCGAGATTCTCGGCCGGCTCGATGAACTGGCGAAGGAGACGCAGAAGGTGGTTGAGGACTTTGAGGGCGGCAGCGTCGGCGAACAGACACTGGAGCGGCAGCACAAGATTTACCAGCGGATGCTCGATTTCCAGCGTTCGCTGGAGCGGCAGGACTTTTCCGAGGAGCGCAAGGCCGAGGCCGGTCGCGATATCCGGCGCGCTTCGCCGGAGCAACTGCAGTTTGAGACGGCCTCCAAGCAAAGTTTTCAGGACCGCTTGCAGAAGTTCATGAACGAGGGTTATCCGCCGGAATACGAAGAACTGATCAAGAACTACTTCCGCGCGGTCAATTCGGGAACCCAGCCAGAGAAATAGGGGCGACAAGGGACCATTGGCACTAGCGCAGACACTTCAAAAAGCCAAGGTACTGGCGTCGTTTCTACTGGTATTGGCGGTAGGCGCCGCTGCGAGCAAGGCCGCAGCGCAGTCGCCCGGCGAGACACAGCGAATCAAGAATGCCGAAACGTTGATCTATTCCGGGCGCTGCGGCGATGCCGTCGTGCAGTTGCGGCCGCTGTATGATGCCGAGCCGCAGAATGAGCGGGTAGCGCTCAGTCTCAAGAACGCTTATGTCTGCCTGAAGGACTATGATTCGGCGCGGGTGATCCTCGAACGGCTAATCGCGCGGGCTCCGTTTCTGACGCAGGAGATTAGCTACCGGCTGGAACTGAGCGCCGTCTATTTCCGCGCGGGGGACGAGGTGCACGGTCGGCAAACGGTCGATGAAGCGGTCACGCTCGGCGAAGGGAATCTGCAATATTACGAACAGGCCGCCGACGTGTTCATCGGCAGCGGCTATTATGCCGACGGCGTGAAATTCCTGCAGGAGTCGCGGCGCAAGCTGGGCCAACCGCGGGCGTTCGCGCGGAAGCTGGCGCAGGTCTACGAGATCTTGCGCAATTACGGTGATGCGGCGCGCGAGTACTTTGCGGTCGTCCAGCAGGACACCGCGCAGGAAGTGATGGTCTCCGGCAAGGTGGCGGCGCTGATCAAGCTGGATGCCCAGGAGGAATTCGACACCGGGCTGGGCGAAGCGCTTGCGGAGATCTTGGCAGGCAATCCGCGCAATGCGGAGGCGCAGCGGTACTACGGGGACTATCTCGTCGCGCAGGGTGATTTTGCCGCGGCGTTCGATCGGTTTCGGATGGTGGATTCGCTGGCGCAAGGCAAAGGCAGGTACCTGCTGTATTTCGCCCGCGCGGCCCGCGACAACGGGGTACACGAGATGGTACATCGGGCGTGCGCATTGATCGAGACCATACCCAATTCACCCTACCTGGTTCAGGCGCAGTTCCTGCTGGCGGAGACGCACGCGGCTGCCGGCGAATTTGCTCAGGCGGCCGAGCTATACGAAAAGATTATTGCCGGTACGCCGAATGATCGCGACCGGACGGAAGCGTTTTTCTCGCTGGGACATGTACAGCTTTACGGTTTGCATGACCCCCGCGCGGCGATTGCCACGCTTGGCGGACTAATCGAGCGATATCCCCGTTCGCCGCTGGCGGCGGCAGGCACAGTCGTGGTTGCCGACGCCTATCTGGCGCTCGGGCAGGCCGGTGCTGCGGATTCGCTGTACGCCCAAATCGAACTGAAGTCACTACCGCAGCGCAACCAGGAAGAACTGCTTTACAAGCAAGCCGAGTTGCAGTTCTTCACTGGCAATTTCTCACTGGCGCGAGATGCCTACTCGCGGATGATGAACACCTACCCCAAAAGCGTCTTCGTCAACGATTGTCTACGGCGCATGATGTTGATTACCGAGTATGCCGGCATGGATGAAGCGATACTGCAGATTTACTCAAACGCGGCGTACGCGCAATTTCGCTTCGAGTACCAGACGGCGCTGGAGCTGTTGAACAAGCTGAAGTATCGGGAGTCGAAGATCCTGCCGGAGCTGGCGTGGCTGACCAGCGGCGAGATCCTGGCGACTCTGGGCCGAGACACTCTGGCACTGGCGGCGTACGACACGTTGGTGCAACTGCGTCCGGAGAGCTTCTATGCGCCCCTGGCGATCGAACGCAAGGGGGACATCTACGCCCACACGCAGAAGAACTGCGAGATGGCCCGCACCACCTATCAACAGGTGATTCTGAACTACCCCAAAAGTCTCAATGTCGAGGACGTCCGCAAGAAGCTGTGGCAAACGGAGCGAATTCTCTGTGCGCGGACGGAGAAGCCGAAGTCGTAGCGCCTGCGCCTAAACGGCAACCTTCTTCTGGTTCTTCAACTCGCGCAGCTCGGCCTGCAATAGTTCGATCTGCTTCAACTGCGTCTCGATCGTTTTCAGCTTCATCTTGGTCGTGGTTCGCACCAGCAGACCGAGAGACGTCAGCATAAATAATACTGAATTGATCTGCCGGAAGATGTTTCCGTAATTGTAGATCGAGTCGAGAAACGCCGCGATCCCGAGCACAAACAATAGAGCACACCAGGTCAACATGGATTCCTCCTCAAAAGGGTTGTCCAAAAGGGAAATTGCCTTATATTCATCGGCTAAATGACTGGAGACTGTACGAAGGAGTAGTCGGCTGTTTCAAAATAAACCACGTAATTGGGCCCACCTGCTGACGGCCACCTTTGTCTTCGTTACATCCTTAGTGGTCTTCTGGATGACGGTGCAGCGAACGCTGTCGTTCTGGGATTGCGGCGAGTACGTAGCCTGTTCCTACATTCTGGGAATTGCGCATCCGCCAGGAAATCCGCTGTTCCTCCTGATCGGTCGTGTCTTCTCCTTGTTTCCGCTGGTTTTCGACATCGCATACCGTGTGAACCTGGTTTCAGTCTTCAGCAGCGCGGCGGCGGCGACCTTCGGCTATCTTGTGGCGGTGCGGCTGCTGCGTTTCCTGCCGGGAGTCGATGAGAGCCGGCCCAAGCAATTGCTGGCCTATCTTTGCTCGGCGACGGGGGCTCTGTTGTTCGCCTTCTCGCGGACCAACTGGTCGAATTCCGTGGAGGCTGAAGTCTACGCGCTCGCGATGCTGATTTACTTCGCGTTGATCTGGCTGGCGCTGCAGTGGTATGATCAGCGTAACAGCAGCCGCGGGCTGTTGTATCTGGTTGCGATTGCCTACCTGAGCGTTTTATCGGTTGCCGTACATATGACGACATTCCTGGCAATGCCGGCAGTCTTCCTGTTCGTGATTCTGGTCGACGAAAGACTGCGCACTGACTGGCGATTTTGGGTCAGCGGGGTTGTGCTCTTCCTGGTGGCAATTGATGTGGGGTGGTTCCTGATTGCGGTACCGCTGTGGGCGGTGGTTTCATTGGTGGCGTTCCTCAAAGAGCGCAGTCTCGGCTGGGGGCTGTGCCTCGGGTTGACGGTGGCGGCGATGGTGGGGTTCTCGGCACACGCCTACATCCCGATTCGGGCGGCCGAGAAGCCGCGGATCAACCAGAACGCACCCTCGGACTGGGAGCGCTTCTACGGCTACCTGCAGCGCAAGCAGTACGGACAGGAGTCGATGCTCACGAAGATGTTCAATCGGCGGGCATCGTGGTCGCATCAATTCGGTGACTATCCGCGAATCGGTTTTGGCGGATTTCTGGTCGATCAGTTCGGTTTTGGCGGGATGCTGTTCGTGATTCCGCTCGCTTTGGCGATCATCGGGATGGTGGCGCTGATCAAGTGGAAGTGGAAACCGGGCTTCTTTTTCCTGCTGGTGTTGCTGGCGGGAACGATCGGGCTGGTGCTGTATATGAACTTCTCCGACGGGTCACAAATGGATCAGCTCACGGGGCTGGACCGGTTGGAAGTGCGCGATCGCGATTATTTCTTCACACCGGGGTTCATCACGTTTGCACTGTGTATCGGCCTGGGGCTGTATGTTGCACTCAATTGGCTGCTGGAGCGGCTGCGGGCGGCGAACAGCCAGGTGATAACTCTGCTCGCCGGTTTGGCGACATTGGTCTTTCCGGTTGTGGCAATCTCGGCCAATTATCACGGCAACGACCGATCCGACAATTACATGCCGTACGATTACGCCGCCAATTATCTGGATTCGTGCCCGCCGGACGCCATTTTGTTCACCAACGGCGATAACGATACTTTCCCGCTGTGGTGTCTGCAGGAAGTCTACCACTATCGGCGCGACGTCAAAATCGCGAACTTGTCGCTGATTCAGACCGACTGGTACCAGCTTCAGCTCAAGCACGAGATGGGGGTGCCGATTTCGTTTACCGACGAGCAGATGCGCTGGGAGAGCATCTCGACGACGCGGCCGTTGCGTCCTTATGTCGATCATCTGCGCGGTGGCTGGGAGCATCTGCTGATGGCGTTTCGCGACCAAGCCAGCAACCAGTTGGTGACGGTGGCCGATCAAATGGTTGAAAATATCGTCGGCGCCAACCAATGGAAGTATCCGATTGTCTTCTCCGGCGACCTTCCCCGGCAGGTGCGATATCCGCTGGCGGAGCACAGCCTGCGTCTGGGTTACTTGATCCAGGTCGGCAAGGATCAGATGGGCGGCGCCTGGGATGTTGACCGGTCGCTGGATCTGTTCCGCAATTATCGCGTGCGCGGATTGGATGACCTCAGAGTCTATCGCGACGAAGTGGCGACGACGCTGGCGATCGGCTCGATGCAGGTCGGGGTGGAATTCATCGACTACCTGACCCGGAATCAACAGCCGGAAAAGGCGCGCGAGTTAGCGGAGCTGTTCGTCAAGCAGTATCCGGAGTTTTGGCAATTCCGAGCCGTGCTGGCGGATCAACTCAAGTTCACGCCGGAACAGACCGACTCGGCGCTGACCGAGTATCTGAAGTATTGCGATCAATTGATCGCATCAAATCCCGACAACATCTTCTACTACCAGTACAAAGCCCTGACGCTGCAAACGCTGAAACGCTCATCCGAGGCTGTGGGTGCGGCGGAAGTTGCCTACCGCATCAATCCGGCGTCGCAAATCACGTATCGCTCCTTGCTGTCGCTCTACGCGCAGAACGGGCGGCGGGAGGATGCGATGCGGATATCCCGCGAATATCTGGTGAGCAACCCGTTCGATCAAACGGCGCGGGCGGTTGCTGCCGGGCAGTTCTAAGTCACACGACTTCTCCAATCCGTGAGAACACCCTGCCAATGATGATTGCAATCTACGTGCTGGCGCTGCTGCTGTTCGGCTCCACCTGGGTAGCCGTCAAGTTCGGGCTGCAATCGACGGAACCGTTCACGGCGGCGGTGCTGCGCTTTGTTATCGCCTTCGCGGTACTCGGGGCGGTGTTTCGAACCTGGCGCTATCGCCTGCCCAGCCTGCCGAAACTGCGGAGGAGCCTCCTCATTTCCGGTTTCCTAATGTACGGCCTCAATTTCTTTTTCATCTATCTGGGGCAGCAGTGGATCAGCGCGTCGCTGGCTGCCATCTTGTTTGCGACGATGCCGTTCTTCACCGCGCTGTTCGCGCACTACCTCTTACCGGATGAGAAGCTGACTTGGCGGGTGATCGTCGGGATGGTGGTGGGCTTCGGCGGCACGATTGCATTGTTTTCGCAGGATCTCGCGCTCGGCGGGCCGGTGTACGGGATGGCCTCAATGCTATTGGCGTCGGCGTTCTGCTCGTGGGCGTCGGTGCTGATCAAGCGCGACCTGGGTGCGGTTGATCCAATCCAGCTTTCGATCTTGATGATCCTGCCGGGACTGGCGCTTCTGGTACCGAGCATGCTTCTGCTGGAATGGCCGCTGAAGCTCGAAATCGAGCGCGCGGGCTGGCTCTCGTTGCTTTACCTGGCGCTGATGGGCACCGGCGTTGCCTTTATTCTGTGGTACTACTTGCTGAAGCGAATCTCCGTCGTGGCGCTGTCGCTGATGACTTTCCTGGAGCCGTTGGTGGCCATCACCCTGGGCTACCTGCTGCTGAACGAACGCTTGACGTCGCACTTTCTGATCGGGGGAATTCTGATTCTTGCCGGCGTGTTGCTTGCGACCCTGCAGCCGCGGCAAAGTGAAGAGCCCTCACTTTAGCCGTTACGCCAATTTGCCTTGACTCTCTGCATTCGAGCCGTTACGTAGTGTACGCGTAACGAGGATAGTCTACTCTGTAATAACAGCGATTGCAGGCACGCATATGTGAAAAAGATCACAAGCGGAAGGAGCGAGAGATGTACACGGAGTCACAATCAGCGAACAGAGTCAATCGAGGCCTGATGCGCGCGGCAGCGCTGGCAATCGTCGTGCTGGCGATAACAGCGATGCCGCTGGCGGCACAATCCAAAGCGGGCGATGCGGCGCTGGGTACGCAGAAATACGAGAGCTACGAAACCCCGGACTTCTGCGGCAGTTCGTGCCACACCGACTTCTATCAGCAATGGAAACAGGCAATGATGTCGCAGTCGTACACTCATCACTGGGACGAGATCGAGTATTTCAAGCTGGCCGTTCCGCACGCGGAAAAGGATCCGGTCGTGGCGGGAGTGAAAGCCGGCTGCAACGGCTGTCACGCACCGTTGGCGTTTCTGGCGGGTGATGTGCCGCCGGCGCCGCCGGAGAAGGGGACGCGTGCCAATGAGGGAGTTTCTTGCGAGGTCTGCCATACCATCACTGGTTTCGAGGGTGACACACCGCACAATTTCAATTGGCACAGTCAGCCCGGCGAGAACAAGCAAGGGCCGCGGGCGGTGGGCGAATCGCCGGCGCACAAGATGGTCAAGAACGATTTCCTGGGAACGGCCGAATTCTGCGGTACCTGTCACAACGAGAAATCACCATATGGCGTTTGGGTCAAGTCGACGCATCTCGAGTGGAAGGACGGACCCTATGCCAAGGAAGGGGTGCCGTGCCAGAAGTGCCATATGACGAGCGCACCGGGAGTGAGTGCGCAGATGGGTACGGAGTATCAGGACGTTCGGCTGCACCTGTTCCACGGCGCACATGATCCGGGTAAGCTGCGCGGAACGATCGAGTTGCGCATTCAGCCGGATATCCGGGAAGCCGAACCGGGTGAGTCAGTCAAGTTTACCGTAGCGCTCTTCAACCAGAAGACGGGGCATAAGTTTCCGACCGGTTCGGTCGAAGACCGCATCGTCTGGTTGCATGTTGAAGCTGTCGACGCCGACGGCAGTACCTATCACCTGAAAGTCGACCCCAAGGGATTCAGCGGCGAGGAATACACAATTGCCGCCGACGTGCTGGCTTACCAGGACATGGGTATCGCTCTGAATGACCCGAATTTCAAGGGTGTGCAGCGGGACGGCGTGCCGGTCGGCGACCGAATCTTCCGGATGCCGTACTTCGACCCACAGGGGCGGATGACGATTCAGCAGTGGAACACCAAGTCACAAGGGCCGGACTACCGGATCGGGCCGCGCGAAACCAAGCTGGAGACCTTCACTTTCGTTCTGCCGGACAAGGTCGCATCGGGCGAGTTGAAAGTGACCGCGACGCTGAACTATCAGTTGTTGGTGAAGCCGGTGGCGGATTTTCTCGGCGTGCCGGCGGAGGAATCGCAGATTTTCGTGATCAACAACCACGCCACCACGATTCAGGTACTGCCCTAAGAGGAGGATGCGATGCGCACGATCATCTCGATCATTGGGATTTTGGCGACGGCAATCGTTGCCGCTTCGATTCTCGTAGTCGTGCAGAGTGACGACGTGCTGGCAATTCCGGCATTTGCCCGCAAATACAACATGTCCTGCACGACCTGCCACCAGCCGTTTCCGGTGCTGAAGGACTATGGCGACGAATTTGCCGGCAACGGGTTCGTGTTGAAGGACAACGACGCACCGCGGTACTACGTGGATACCGGCGACAAGAACCTGTCG
>JADYYF010000164.1 GCA_020853795.1 Candidatus Zixiibacteriota bacterium | reverse complement strand
GAACGGTGGTCGGTTGACCCTGTAGCCCACCCGGAGCGCCAGCGAAGGGTGGGGCTGGGTCGCTATCGTATCATCTTGACCACAAATTGCTCGACTTGCGGCGGCGGTTCGTCTTATTATTGGACAGTGAGGTCGCCGCGACTCCAATCGTGGCGGTCGGACGAAGTCAAAGGATTTGGGATGATTCGATTTCCAGACTATCTGAATTGTGGAGAGAATGACGAATCCCACCCTGCGCTGGCGCTGCGGGTGGAGTACGGGCTCGCGAATCGTCAGCTCAGGGTACTCTCGCTGTGCATTTTCAGCGTATGCATTGGCCTTGGTTGGAATGCGGCGAATTCAGAAGAGTGCAGATTCCATCAGCTGACTTTCCCCGAACCCACAATTCAGACAGCTACGCTGCAGTCAGGGATTCGATTTGGGAGTGTGGAGGCCGCATGCTATGTTCCATCTTGGCTACAGGATAGTGTCGCCTCATTCATTCCGTCTTGGGTTGAGTCAGCACGGAAGCGTTCGGAACCAATCGCAGATCCAGATTTTCGATTCGATCGGGAAGCAATCTGGCTACATCGCGTCATTTCATACGATTCCCTGAGATCGAGTGTCATTCTCGACGTAAGGCATACCGGCTTCAAGTATCTCACTTGGGAAGGTGTTAATTATCAATTATCTCCTCCGCTCTTCGTGGCCGCGAACCTCACGTCAAAGCAGTGGGTGCCACTCGTGCACGGAACAGATGAGACTCTGGTTTCACTCATTAATCGGGCTGCGGTCGAGTGTGCACAGGTCTTCCCTTCTGATTTGATCTGCCGCTCGAAGCTGTTCGTGACGCTGGAGTATGAAGATCAATTGATCGTTTTCATCAATTCACAGGCGGACATCGCCAGGGCCTACATGATGTGTCAGCAGGGAGACGAAATCGGCTGGATAACGGGAGAGGAACTGTACCTGGAAGATGTGGCAAGGGACGTGGACAATGAATTCTATGATCGTGACTTGTCCAAACGAGTCCTCAAGGAGCTGAAGAAGATGCCCCAAGAATACGCTTCACGCATCGCGGCACCCGCGGTTACAACCGGTGTGGACTCTGACACTGTCAGGCTTTGGGTCTACGCGTTCGACAGCGGTGAAGTGGCTGAATGGAAGGTATCGTTTGACAAAACCGGCAAACTGACGGCGCTCACGTACGCTCAGGAACCGGTCAGAGCGGTGTCGGGTGCACTCTATAATGGCGGGCCGTGGCAGCGACAACAGAAGGAGATTCAGAAACAAAGGCACATCGGTGAAGAACGATGATACTTGATATCCAAATGCCAAATCACCCGGTAGCTCACCCGGCGCGCCAGCAGCGGGTGAGGGCGCAGGTTGATGTATCACGACGTGGAAGAAGATCGCATCAGGTCGCCTCGCGCGGCAGTTGGGGGCGGTTCTTCCATAACAACGGCGCGCGAGAAGACCTGACGCAACGGCAAAATTCGACCGACTTGTGCGCAATTGCCTCAGAACTTCGTGCGCGGACCGATTCTTCGCGATTCCGATAACGGGTTCCAATGAGATCGACACCGGCGGTACGACCTACGAGGCAGTGTCTTTTCTCTGGTGGTAAGCCAGGAGTTCGTCGATTTCACTCGCGGAGAACTTGTTCAAGGCAATGATGGTTGCTCCTGGCCTGTATACCGGCGGCAGGATACTTCGTGCGGCCTCTTTGTCTTCTACCTCCATGACGATCCAGGCCTTGTGCACGCCGTCATGACAGCCATAGTCGGCGTTAGTGAGATAGTGCGATCCGGTTTCTTGAAGAACCTTGATAGCGCGGAGGCAGGCGATTGGCTCGGCCTCGTGCGGGACTTCGATCAAAAACTTCGGCATAGCGATGCAACCTCTCAATACGAAATGAATTCAGGTTTCCTTCGAAGTTGTCGCGCAATCGGGATTGCTGTTCTGCCCAAGCGCGGCGCGGGCACTCCACTGACGCGGGGCGATTAGACTCTGCCTTGACTTACCAGGAGCCATCGGCTGCGTCATCCGGGAGCGAACGGCAGAAATGTGCTGCCAGCTCCACCACTTTCTCCTGAGGCACCAGCACGAGCCCGCTCTCACCGAGAATAGCGTCCGGCTCGGCGAATTTCAAGAGAAATTATAGGTATCAGCGACCCACATTTCCGGTAGACGTCCGGTCCGTAGGTCCGAACCCCTGTGGTTCGGACTCGCCGACAGGACGTTCGGCCATTTTGCTAAGATTTTTCCTTATCCCGCTCGGAAACAGGCGGCGAGATCGAAGCAATCAGCGCCAGAACAAACTGCGGAGTCCGAACCACAGGGGTTCGGACCTACGCCCTTATCCCGTTCGGAAACAGGCGGCGAGATCGAAGCAATCAGCGCCAGAACAAACTGCGAAGTCCGAACCACAGGGGTTCGGACCTACGCCCTTATCCCGCTCGGTAACAGGCGGCGAGATCGAAGCAATTCAGCCCCAGAACAAACTGCGAAGTCCGAACCACAGGGGTTCGGACCTACGCCCTTCAATAGTCCCGCGCCAGAGCACAATGTGAACGGCTGATACAGCGTCAAAGCCCCCGCCTTAGCGAGGGCTTTGGCGCGACCCCTTGGCTGCCCTTTGGAGAAAGGTATTCTGGGCGATCTCGTCGATTTCTTTCTGGATGTGCTGGTCGAGTTCGGCCAGATAGCGTTCCTGTTGTTTCTCCTTCAAGCGAATAAAGACCTTCTCGGCGCGGGCGGCATCGATCAGGTGCTTGCGTTTGATCGCCTCCTGCCGTTGCGCCGTGGCGATTGCCTTGCGCTGGCTGGCCATGTTGGTATTGAGGCGGTGCTGGAAATAGATCGAGTTGGTCAGGCGGCGCACATCGAGGCGGTCGACCTTGAGCGGCGCGAGGTCGGCAATTTCGTCGCGCAGACGCTGTTCGAGCAGCGCCAAGTGTGCCTCCTCCATCCGCCGGACGCGCTCGGCCTTGGCGAGTTCCTTCTGCCGCTCGACTTTCTTATGCGTTCGCAGTTGCAGCAGCTTCTGCAGGCGGAACTGAAACTTTTTCATTGGCGACGATCTTCTCCAAGTGTTGCAGGTCGGCGGCGAAGTTGGTGCGCGGCGCCGCGATGTCCTGCTGCAAGAATTCGTTGATCTGCGGCACCTTGGCGATGGCGGTGTCGATCTCGGTGGACGAGCCCTTGACGTAGGCGCCGATGTTAATCAAGTCTTCATTCTCCGAATGCACGGCCTGCAGCTTGCGCGCCTCGCCGGCGGAATCGCGATGTTGCGGCGTGACGATATTCACCATCACGCGCGAAACCGACTGCAGGATATCGACAGCCGGATAATGTTTGCGGTGCGCGAGCTTGCGCGAGAGGGTGACGTGGCCGTCGAGGATCGAGCGCACCTGATCGGAGATCGGCTCGTTGAAGTCGTCGCCCTCGACGAGGATGGTATAGAGTCCGGTGATCGAGCCGCGTTCGCCGGCGCCGGCGCGTTCGAGTAATTTCGGCAGCATGGCGTAGACCGACGGCGTGTAGCCCTTGGTGGCGGGCGGTTCGCCGACGGCCAGGCCGATTTCGCGCTGGGCCATCGCGACGCGGGTGACGCTATCGATCATCAGGATCACATCGTGCCCCTGATCGCGGAAATGCTCGGCGATGGCGGTGGCGGTCATGACGCCCTTGACCTTGATCAGTGCCGGCTGGTCGGAGGTGACCGCGACGACAACCGAGCGCTTGAGGCCTTCGACGCCCAAATCCTGCTCGATAAACTCGCGCACCTCCCTGCCCCGCTCGCCGATCAAGCCGATAACGTTGATGGCGGCATTCGACTGGCGGGCGATCATGCCGAGCAGCACCGACTTCCCTACCCCGGAACCGGCGAAGATGCCGAGCCGCTGGCCTTTGCCGCAGCTGGTGAAGACATCGATTGCGCGGATGCCGGTCAGGATTTGCTCGGTGATGCGCTGGCGCTTGAGCGGGTGCGGCGATTTGGATGTAATCGGCCGCTCGAGTTTCGTTGTCAGCGGACCGCGATCGTCAATCGGCTGGCCGAGGCCGCTGAGAATGCGGCCGCGCAATTCGTCGCCGACCCCGATCTTGAGGACGGAGCCGGTAGCCTGCACGATCGAGCCGGGGTTGATGCCTTCGAGTTCGCCGAACGGCATCAGCAGTGTGTAGTTGTCGCGAAAGCCGACCACTTCGGCGAGCACGGGCTCGTCCGAGGAGCGGCGATAGATCTTGCAGAGTTCGCCGAGCGAGGCTTGCGGGCCGATCGATTCGATGATCAGTCCGATGACGCGGCGCACCTTGCCGTCCAGCCGGATCGTATTGGTGCGGGCGACGAGATCGCGTTGGCCGGAGAAGTCAATCGCGGCGGACATGGCTCAGGCGAGTTCCAACAAACGCGTTTTCAGGATTTCCAGTTGGGTTTCGAAGCGCGCATCGGCGGAGCCGGAATCGGTTTCGACTATGCAGCCGCCGGGGCCGACACGGGTGTCGGTTTCGACGGCGACGTGCGCGGTTGAATCGTTGAGCGCGGCGACGGCGCCGAGCTGCTGCCGCACGAATTCTGCCTGCGCCGGATTCACGCGGATCACGAGGCGGCTCTTGTCGAGGAACTCACTGATGCAGCGATTGATCGTGTCGATCACGGTCTGCTGCTCGGTCTCGCCGCGCGCGCTGGTGATCTTGTCGGCCAGCGCGAAAGCCAGTTCAAAGGTCTGTCGGCGCGCCTGCTCGTAGACCGCTTTCTGGTAGTTGACAAGCGCCGTGATCGCCTGGCGCATTTCGTTCTCGATCTGTTGTGACTTGGCGAGTCCTTTCTGTAGCCCGGCGGCTTCCCCCTGTTGATAGGCCGCGGTGCGGGTCTGCTGGAGTTCGCGCTGGTGGCGTTCCTCCAACTCGCGCCGGCGGCGGCCTTCGGGGGAGCTTTCCTCCTGCTCGCGGCGGAAGCGTTCGATGAATTCGTGGCTGCCGATCGGCACGCGGGTGGCGGCGAGTTGCACGGCGGTGAGGACCTTAGACGACGACATCTTCCTTGCCTCCACGGCCGGAGATGACGATCTGGCCTTCCTCTTCGAGCCGGCGGATCACCTCGACGATGCGCTGCTGCGCGGCTTCGACGTCGGAGAGCCGCATCGGTCCCATGAACTCGATCTCTTCCTTGATCATGGTGGCAACGCGCTCGGAGACGTTGGTGTAGATCTTGCTCTTGACGTCCTCGGAGGCGGCTTTGAGGGCGATAGCGATATCCTTGGTCTCGATCTCCTTGAGCAGGCGCTGGATCGAGCGGTCGTCGAGGAGGACGATGTCCTCGAAGACGAACATCATGTTCTTGATTTCGGCGGCGAGGTCGGGATTGTCGGCCTCAAGCGTCTGCAGGATATGTTTCTCGGCGGAGGTCTCGACCAGGTTGAGAATATCGGCCAGCGCCTTGGCACCGCCCGACTGTTTGCTTTCGCGGAAGACCGAGCCGGAGAAATGCTGGTCGAGCGTCGATTCGATCTCTTTGAGAATCTCCGGAGAGATCTTCTCCATGGTGGCGACGCGCAACGCAACTTCGGACTGCAGTTCCGGCGCCAGCTCGGTCATGACGCCCGCCGCCTGCTGGGCGGTCAGTTGCGTCAGGATCAGGGCGATCGTCTGCGGGTGTTCGTTCTGGATGTAGTTGACGAGCTGCTTGGGATCGATGCCCTTGAGCAGATTGAAGCCGGAAGTCACCAACGACGATTCGAGGCGCTTGATGATATCGACGGCGCGGTTGGCGCCGACGGCCTTTTCTAGCAACTGGCGCGCGTAGTCAATACCGCCGGTGCTGATGTACTCGCGCGCGAGGAAGACCTCGTAGCACTCCTGCACGACGCGTTCTTCCACCTCGCCGGGGACGTCGCGCATGTTGGCGATTTCGATCGTCAGGCGTTCGAGTTCCTGATCGGAGAGCGCCTTGAGCACCTCGGCGGAGACCTCGGTGCCGAACGCGATCAGCGCGATGGCGGCCTTCTGGACCGGGTTCAGTTGATCGTAGGTGATCGGCATACTATTGCGGCTCCGCCATGATGGTGCGGATCACCTTGGCAATTTCGTCCGGTTTGCCTTTAGTCTGGGACTTCATGGTATCAATCAATTTTGGCTTCTGCGGTTTCTGTTGAATCACCTCTTCGACCGGCGGAATGATCGGTGCCGGCGGCGGTGGGACGTACTTGGCGAGCGCGGAGAAGACCTTCTTCACCTTGCGCTTGATATACAGGAAGGCCAAGATCGCGCCGACGATCAGCAACAGTTTCTTGCCGTAATACCAATAATTCGTCCATTGCCCCATCGTTTCGAGTTCCTTGCGCGAAGTGACCATCAGGCTGTTGTCGAAGGGCACGTCGACAATGGTGAACAGATCGGCGCGGGCTTCGTTGTAACCGACGGCGTTTTTGATGATGCCGGCGTAGCGTTCAAGTTCTTCCTGCGTGCGGTTGAGGAACTTGCGTTCGACTTCGCCCTCGGCGTTCGTGGTGTCCTGATAATTGCCGTCGACCATCACGGCGATTGACAGATGCTGGATCGAGCCGACCTCGCCGATGATGCTCTTGACGGTCTTGGAAACTTCGTAGTTGGTGATGATATCGGTGGCGTCGTTGTTGTTGGCGGCGGTGGTGATCGGCGGCGTGCCGGGCAGCGACTCCGACTCGGAGCCCTTGGCGGCAGTGCGCTGTTCGGAGCGGATCGCGACCATATCGGGGTTGTACTCTTCGATCTGCGTGCTGTTTTGCTCGAAATTCAGTTCGGCGCTGACGCGGACGATCGAGCGGCCGTGGCCGATGACGCTGGAAAGCATCGACTGTGCTTTGTTCTCAAGATACGTCTCGACATTCTTGCGCATTTCGAACTGGGTGGCGGAAAGCATCGCCGACGGATCGCTCGACTGCGCGCCGGACAGCAGGTTGCCGTCGTAGTCGATGATCGTGACTTCATCCGGCGACATCCCCTCGACGGAGGAAGCGACGATATACGACATCCCCTGCAGCTGGCGCTTGGCCAGCGACTGGCCGCCGCGCAGCTTGACCACGACGGAGGCGGTCGGCTTGTTCTGGTCTTCCTTAAACAGCTTGTCTTCAGGTATCACCAGGTGGACGCGGGCGGCCTCGACCTCGCTGAGCGAGCCGATCGTGCGCGCCAGTTCGCCCTCGAGGGCGCGGCGATAATTGAGCTTCTGCACGAAGTCGGTCATGCCGAGGTTGGTCTGGTCAAAGAGCGCGTAGCCGATGTTCTGCGGGCTGGGTAGTCCCGAAGAAGCCAGTTTCATGCGCGTTTCGTAGACCTGATCGGACGGGACGTTGATTGACGCGCCCCCTTCACCGATCTCGTACGCGACTTTGAGTTCGTTAAGCTTCTCGACGATCTTGCCGGCATCCTCGCTGGAAAGATTCGTATACAGGGGAACGAAGTACTGCGACTTGGCAAAATTGAAGATCAGCACCGTGCCGACGATCAGGCCGATGACGACGAAAGCCATCATCACGACCTGACTGGGGGTCATGCGGCCGATGATTTGGTAGAAATGATCAAAAATCCTCTTCATGCATCCATGCTCCGAGGTTTAAGCGCCTTAGATCGGCATCCGCTGAATCGTCTGGTACGCCTCCAGCAGCTTATTGCGAATTTCCATCAGCAATTCAAACGCCACCGAGGCTTCTTCGACGGCGATCATCACCTGGTGAACGTCGGAGATTTCGCCGCGCAGAAACGCGGTTTCGGCGCCGGCGGCCTGGCTCTGCAGGTCGTTGACCGAATTGACGAACTGCTTGAGCGTGTCGCCGAAGCTGGCGCCGGTGACGTCGGTCTTCGGCGGCTTGGGCAGCGCCTGCGGGATGTTGAACTCCTGATGGAGTGTATTGAGCGTGATCGGTTTCATGCGCGCACGTCAATGTGGCGGCCGAGATGGGCCGCGGCATCCTTCACCGTGGATTCGGGTTTGAAGTTCTGCAGAATGAAATTCTTCTCCGACGCCGACAGCAAATCGGCGAAGCGGGCGGCCGCGAACTGATTCGGTTCTGCCGGCTGCGTTGCCCGCGCTTGCGGCGCCGGCGTCCGTGCCGGTTGCTGCAGGTTATTGGTATAGATCTGCAGATTGGCGTTGTTGACTTTCATATCCATAGGCGTCTTATATCTCCAGCGACTTCTTGGTGATATCCTTAATCGTATTGATTGCCGACAGGTTGGCCTCGTAGGCACGGGCAGCGGTCATCATCTCGACCATCTCGATCAGCGGATCAACGTCGGGCATCGCAACGAAGCCCTCTTCGTTGGCATCCGGGTGATCGGGATCATAGACCATGCGCGGCTCCTGCGCCGGGTCGACCAGTTCGCGACTCTGCGCGTGGTTGATGTTGGACTGATTGAGCAGCGCCACCGGTTTGCCGGGGACATGCTTGGGGTCAGTCTGCTGCAGTTCGACTGCTGCGGCGTTGAGTTCGCGCGAGAATGTTTCCTTCACCTTCTTGGCGGTGATGGAGAGCACCTTCTTCTTATAAGGCCCCCCCTCCGGAGTCTTGGTGGTTTCGGCGTTGGCGAGGTTTTCGGCCGCGACATTCATTTTGCGACGGAACACCGACAGGCCGGAACCGGAGATCTTTAGTGACGAAAAGAGATCACTCATGAGTTGCCTCAGCTTTCACCTTTGATCGCCGACTTGAGCGCTTTGAACTTGCGCGCCAACATGTCGGCGCCGAATTCGAAAGTGATCTGGTTCTGCGCCAGATCGGCCAGTTCCTGATCGATGTCGACCGAGTTGATGCCGGTATCGTTGTCGGACTTCTTTACTTTGTCGATTTCGGGCGCGCGGTTGGGGTTGTCGCCGAGCGGGATATGCATTTCGTCGGTGACCGTTCCGGCGAGGCGCGGCTTGTCGAGCGCTTTGCGCAGTTCGTTGTCGAATTGCATGGTGCGCTTCTCGTAGCCCTGCGTGTTGACGTTGGCGATGTTGGAGGCGACCAGCTTGTGGCGGAGCGCCGCCAGGTCAGCCAGCTTGGAGTAAGCCGGAATCAGACCATTTTGAAACAGTGCTTTGTGTACGAAGTTGCTCATTCGAGACCTTTCTCCGGGGAGGCATAAATCAAATGCCGTGCCGAAGACGGCCATGGGGCTATCTTGTTACAAGACAGTGTCTTAGATTTTGCGAAAAGCGGGCGTTGGATCAGAGGCCGGAATTTTCTTCCGCGGCGGCTTGAAGATTGTTCTCAGGATTCGCCGCCTCCCCGATCAGCGGCTTGGGCTCGTAGCGCGAGAGGTTGTCGGTCAGGATCACGATATCGACGCGGCGGTTCTTGGCGCGGTTCTCAGGAGTGTCGTTCGGCAGGAGCGGCCGGAATTCGCCGTAGCCGAGCGCCGAGACGCGGTCGGGTGTCAGAGCGTGCGCGTCAATGAAGTAGCGCACGACGGCGGTGGCACGCGCGGAGGAGAGCTCCCAGTTCGACGGAAAGCGGCTGGTTGTGATCGGGCGATCGTCGGTGTGGCCCTCCACACGAATCTGGTTGGGCAGATCGCGAATTTCCTGCGCGATGCGATCAAGCGTCTCGCGCGCCGGTGCGCCGAGGTCGGCTTGCCCGGAGGCGAACAGCGCCGATTCCATCACGTGAATCACCAAACCGCGCTCGTTCATTTCGACGGTGAACGGCTGACTAAGCGAGTCGGCGGGCAACTCGGAAAAGCCGCTGGTCGGATTGATGTTGCTGCTGGGCCCCATGTTGACGCGGCCTTTGACCGGACCAAAGGAGGGGCTTTGCAGGCGCTGGGCGACCAGCTTGAGCTGGCCGATCTTGAGTACGCCGGAGCCGGAATCGGTGAGGGTGCCGTCGCGGCGGGTGTCGTCACCAGCGTTGAACTCGCCCTGCAAGTGCAGCGACATCTTGTCGAATTTGCGCAAATCGATTTTGGAGATGGCGTACATCATGACGAAAAATGCCAACAGTAAGGTGATCAAGTCGGCATAGGTCATGAGCCAGCGATCGGTGTTGTCGGAGTCGATGTCACCGCGTCGCCGCATAACTATCCTCGTAACGCTCCTGCGGATTCAGATACGAAAGCAATTTGGTGCGAATGACGCGCGGGTTGTCACCCGACTGAATCGCAATCACGCCCTCCAGCACGAGTTCCAGATTGGTCATTTCTTCCAGGTGGCGGTGGCGAAGTTTGTCGCCGACCGGTAGGAAGAACAGATTGGCCGAGCAGACGCCCCAGAGGGTGGCGATAAACGCGGTCGCGATGCCGGAGGCCATGCGGGTGGTGTCGGTGGTGTTGGCGAGGGTGTGAATCAGCCCAAGCACGGTGCCGATGATGCCGAGGGTCGGCGCGAACCCGCCCATCTTCTTGAACAGCTCGATGCCGCGACGGTGGCGTTCTTCCATGTAAGCGATTTCCGTTTCGAGAATGCCGCGCAGCGCGGTGACCTCGGTGCCGTCGATCAAGAGTTGCAGCGCCTTCTTGAAGAACGGGCTGGGGGCTTCGTCCAGAAACTGTTCGAGACCGAGGATGCCTTCGCGGCGGGCACGTTCGGCGAGATGGACCATCCGCTCGATCGTATCGCGCACATCGATCGGTTGGCCGAAGAAAGCGATGCGCAGGTAGGTCGGGATCAGCAAGACGGTATTCATCGAGGTGGTGATCATGCCGGCGCCCAGAGTGCCGAGCAAGACGAGCATGACGGCCGGCGCCTGGAAGACCGAAGCGAGCGAGCCGCCCTCCATCAGGTAGGCCACGACGATGGCGCCGAGGCCGAGGATGATGCCGGAGACTGTGGCAAAGTCGATGCGCATACTGCTTCGCGCGACGGCCGGTGTTTCTCGATAGGACAGCGAAGGTACACGTCGGCCGTCGCCCTATTCCATGAAAGTATCGGCGCGGCAAGGAAATGACTGAAGGGGCGACGACGACGCAATCGGCGGAATTCAGACGTCGGCGCCGGTAAGCGCGCCCCTGCTCCATTCTGAAACAAACCTCCGCTTTGGCGCAGTCGCCGGGCGAATCGGGCGGAAATCGTCACCGCTCAGTGCATGAGCGGGCAAACTGTGACGACAATTTCAAAGTGCGAGTCAGGACGACTCGAGCTGGTAGAAGTGCAACTGAGGGAGCAGTTACGGTAACATGTTCGCGATTATCGGATTACTAATCGTCTTTGGCGGTGTCATCGGGGGCTTCGTCATGCACGGGGGGCCGATTCCGGTACTAATTCAGCCGTCGGAGTTTGTGATCATGGCGGGCGCCGCGATCGGTTCGCTGCTGGTGATGTCGCCGCTGAAAACGATTAAGGCGATGGTCCCGCAGATGATGAAGGTCTTCGGCAGCGGGCCGTCCAAGAAACACTTCCTCGACCTGCTGGTGATGATGTACGAAATTTTCAATGTCGCGCGCAAAGACGGGCTGGTCGGATTGGAGAGTCACATCGAGAAACCGTTCGAGTCCTCGATCCTGAAAAAATACCCGGCGTTCCTGAAAGATCATCACGCGGTGCATTTCTTCTCCGACACGATGCGCGTGATTATTACCGGCGCGATTTCAGCGCAGGATTTGGAGGCGCTGATGGATCTCGACCTCGACACGCACCACGAAGAGCAGGCCAAGCCGGCCGAATCGATCCAGACGGTGGCCGACTCGATGCCGGGCTTTGGTATCGTTGCGGCAGTACTGGGGATTGTCGTGACGATGGGCGCGATCGGCGGACCGCCGGAGGAGATCGGGGAGAAAGTCGCGGCGGCACTGATCGGCACGTTCCTCGGCATTCTGCTGTGCTACGGGTTCTTTCAGCCGATCGCCAAAAACATCCAAGCGCTCAACGAGGAAGGCGGCAAATACTACGCTTGCCTGAAACAAGGGATGCTGGGCTTCCAGAAGGGATTCGCGGCGTCGATCGCGGTGGAATTTGCGCGGCGCGCGATCTTTGCCTCAAGCCGGCCGACGTTTGAGGAAGTCGAAAACGCCTGCCGTCAGACCCGCGCCAAGTAAGAAGGCTGTATCATGGCCGACGATACCCAACAAGAACCGACCATCATCATCAAAAGGAAGGGCGGCCATGGCGGCGGCCATCACGGCGGATCGTGGAAGGTAGCGTACGCCGACTTCGTTACGTCGATGATGGCGTTTTTCCTGGTGATGTGGCTAATCGCGCAGTCGGAGACGGTGCGGGAGAGCGTGGCCGGATATTTCCAGAATCCAACCGGCTTCAAGAAGGGCGGCGACCAAACCGTGCTGCCGAACAAAGGGACATCGGTCATCGAAATGAAGAGCAAGAACATGATGACCGAAGAGCAGATCCGCAAGATGCGCGAGAAGGAAGCGCGCGAACGCCTGAAGGAAGCGGCGGCGGAGATCATGAAGAAGCTGCGCGAAAATCCCAGTTTCGAGCGGCTGAAGAACCAGATCGAAGTGCAGATGACGGCCGAAGGGTTGCGTATCCAGCTGCTGGAATCTTCGGGCGAGTCGTTCTTCGAACGTGGCTCGGCGGAGCTGAAGCCGTTCACCAAGCAGATGCTGGTCACGGTGGCGGAAGAGATCGCGCGGCTGCCGAACAAGGTGATCATCGAGGGGCATACGGACAGCTACCAATACGCCGAGGGAGCGACCTACACCAACTGGGAACTCTCGGTCGACCGCTGCAACAGCGCGCGACGCTGGATGAAGGAGCACGGCCTGCGCCTCGATCAGGTGGCCGAGGTGCGCGGCTATGCCGCGACGCAGCCGAAGGTGAAGGCCGATCCGGCGAATCCGAGCAATCGCCGCATTGCGATCATTGTGCAAAATGAGTTTTCGGGGCTGAATTACCTGGACAAGAATGTAATTGTCGAGGACAAAGAGATCACGCAGCCGGACAGCGTCACGACCGGTTCGGCGCCGACGTCGGCGGTGGACAACGCCGGTCCGCCGCGGCCGATGTCGGCGTCGAGCGAGTAATCGCGGGCAGAACCTACCCCCGGCGTGAGTTGAACACGCGACCAAAAGTTTAGGAAACTTCTGCTCTATCCACCTGAGCTACGGGGGCAGTCGACTTATTCGGAATCGTACTGAACCAGCGTCAGCACTTCGTAGTCTTTCAGTTTATCGCGGCCGTTCAAGAACGACAGCTCGATCAAAAAGCCGAGGCCGGCCACCGTCGCCCCGAGCTTTTCGATCAACTTGACCGAGGCCTTGGCGGTGCCGCCGGTCGCCAGCAGATCGTCGATGATCAGCACGCGATCGCGCTTGGTGACGGCATCCTTGTGGATTTCGAGGCTGTCGGTGCCGTATTCGAGCTTGTAAGTCTGACGGACGGTGTCCCACGGTAGTTTGCCCTTCTTGCGGATCGGGACGATACCGACGCCAAGCTGAAGCGCGATCGGGCCGCCGAAGATGAAGCCGCGCGATTCGACCACGCCGACCTTGGTGATGCGGTGCCTGGCGAAATAGGTGCAGAATTGGTCGATGGTGTGCTCGTAGGCCCGCGGGTCCTGCAGGAGGGTGGTAATGTCGCGAAAGACGATTCCCTTCTTGGGAAAGTCGGGAATACTGCGGATTTTGCTGCTCAGATTCATAATCAGTACTTCACAAAGAATTTATCGTAACTCATTTTGTAAGGCTTCCACTCCATCTGAAAATCGTTCACCTGCGCGTGGCGCGGGCCGACGCGAACTTCGTTGATGAAATTCATCACGATCTGCTTGTCGCCCTCGACTTCGATTTCGACGGCGCCGGTTTCGAGATTCCGGACGAAGCCGACGATCGGGTAGTTTTCGGCGCGGGTGGTGACGAAAAAGCGGTAACCGACGCCCTGGACGCGGCCAGAGATCAGGACGCGGGCGCAAGCCATTTCGGTCATGAGCGTACCTCCTGGAGAATTCGCTGCACCGCTTCCTGCGGTGAGGCAGCCTCGATTATCCGGTCTGATACCCCCCAGGAACCGAGAGAAACGATCGGCTTGTGATACAGCAGCGCAAACGCGATTTCGGAGAGGGTGCCGTAACGTCCCGGCATCGCAACCACGCCGTCGGCAGTCATGATGATCATGTTGTTGCGCGACGAACCGGCATCGGTGCAAATGGCATGGTCCACGAAGTCGTTGCCTTCCTCGTAGTCGGCGCCGGGCAGGATGCCGATCGTGGTGCCGCCGGCTTTCTTGGCGCCCTTGCAGGCGGCCTCGGTGATGCCGTGCCGCCCGCCGGTCACGACGACGGCGCCGGCGCGGGCGAGCAATTCACCCACCGATTCGGCGAGCGCGTAATCCGAGCCGCTGCACTCGTAACCGCCGACGACGGCGATATAGGGGTTCTGGCGCTGAGACATCCGGCAGAGATGATAATCAAGATTGTGCCGTCGTGCAAGATTGTTGTCGGAGCGCGGCACTACGGCACGAGGGCGATAAACGATTTGAGGTACTTTGACTCAGGGAAATAGACCGACCATGGATGATCGGGCGATTGCGGGACATAGCGCAGAATTTCCAGCCGGCGCTCGGCTTGCACGGCGGCGCGGCGCAGCATGAACAGGAAATCATCCTCACGGAAGAAGGCCGAGCAACTGGAAGTCACGAGAATGCCGCCGGGACGAAGGAGGCGAATCGCCGCCCGATTGAGGAAATGGTAGGCCTTCTTGCCCGCCTCGGTATCGTTCTGCGCTTTGATCAGTGCGGGCGGGTCAAGGATGATCAGGTCGTAGGACGGGGGTTGGCGTTCGGTCAGCCAGTCGAAGACGTCGATGCAGGAATCGGAGATGGCGGAGCGATCAAGTCCGTTTAGTTCGGCGAAGCGGAAGCACTGTTCGAGCGCGGAATGGGAGCTGTCGATGTTGAGTGCTTTCGTCGCACCGCCGAGCAGAGCAACGATCGAGAAGCTGCCGGAGTTGGAAAACAGGTTGAGGACTTCCCGGCCTTGCGCCAAGGTGCGCACGGCCTGCCGCAGATCTCTCTGGTCAAGGTAGAATCCGGTTTTCTGGCCGGCGATGATATCGGCCTCAAACTTGACGCCGAATTCGGTGAAGGCAACGGGCGCATCGAGGCTGCCGTGCAGCATACCGGTGGTCTGGTCGATTTCCTCCTCGCGGCGCGCGGGAAGATCGGAGCGTTCGACGATGGCGCGAGGCTGGAAGAGGTCGGTCAGGGCGGTCACGATATCAGTTTTCAGACGGTCAATGCCCGCGACCGAGGATTGGATGACGAAAACATCGGCGTAGCGATCGACAACGAGACCGGGGATACCGTCGGCTTCACCGAAAATCAAGCGATAGCCGGTGGTGGCGGTGTCGGGGCCAAGGCCGAGCAGACGCCGCGGCGAATCGGCGGCAGCGAAACGTTGGCGAAACCAGTCGGCGTTGATTGCGGCGGGGCCGAACTCAAGCACTCTGACCGTAATCTGGGAGTGCTCAGAATAGATGCCGACGCCGCGCACGACGCCGTTGACGTCGAGAACTTGTACCACTTCCCCATTGGCGAGGCCTTCCGGGCGCCGCTGCAGTGCGCCGGAGAAGACCCAAGGATGCCGGAAAATCAGGTTGTTCTCTTTACCGGGTTTGACTTGAACGGATGGATACACGAAAATCTCGAAGCCTCGAAACGGCGCGGCGGAATGCCCCCGAAATTATGGTCGGGGTGAAAGGATTTGAACCTTCGGCCCCTTAGTCCCGAACCAAGTGCTCTACCAGGCTGAGCTACACCCCGACACAGGTGCCGTATTTTAACAGCCGCCGGCGAAAAGTCAACCGAATTTTGCGGCGAGCGGCGCGGGCGGAGAAAATCGCAGGCGCAGGCTATTTCTGCAGATGCGCGACGATCGGAATTGTGATGCGATCGGTCTCCTGGCCGACAAACTCGACAGTCAAGGAGGTCAGGACGTCCGCTTCGTTTGTGACCGAGGCGGTCTGTTCGACCTGGAACGTTGCGGTTTCACCCGGTTTAAGTTTGGCGGCTTTCCTGTCAATCGCCACATAATCGGCCGGCAATTCAACAACCTTCAGCTCGATGGTTTCATTGGAACCGTTCTTGATATCGAGGGCCTTGACCATGCGGCCGTCCTTGGCGCCGAACTTCGAAAAGCGGAGCGCATTGGGAGTGGCGCGAACGAAATCGTGTTCGCGGTTGACGACGGCGAAGAAGCGCACACTGGTCGACGGTTTCTGCGGATCGTTGGAAAAGATCTCCACGTCCTTGACCATTTTCCCGACCATGTTCTTGGAGTCAAACGTCACTTTGAGCAATGCGGAATCATCGGGCGCGATTTTCTCTTTGGAGAGCGGCGCCGTGGTGCAGCCGCAACCGGGCTTGACGGAGATGATCTGCAGTGTGTCGTTGCCCTTGTTGCGAATCCAGTAGCTGTGCTGGACGATGGCGTTCATCGGCATGAAACCGAAATAGAACTGATCGTGGGAGAGTTCGATTTTGGGCTGCTTGGTCATCTGGCCGCTGGCAAAAGTCACCGCGGTCAGAGCCAGGAGCATTATCGTAAAGAACGAAATTCCTTGCGTGAATTTAGACATGCGTGGGCTCCTCGATTTCGAGCGGAAACTGGTGTTCCCGCATCCACTGATCGCAAAAAATCTTTGACATATATCTTATACCACCGTCGCACACAAAGAATACTACGACGGCGTTGGCCTCGAGATTGGCGGCCACGCGGCGAAGAGCGGCAGAGATGGCGCCGGTCGAGCCGCCGGCGGAGATGCCGAGTTGGCGGCTGAGGCGGCGGGTTTCGGCAAAGGCCTCGGCATCGTCGATCTGAACAACTTCATCAACGAACTGCGGGTGAAAAGTCGGGATGGTCTGATCCGTGCCGATGCCCTCGACGTAGTGCGGCTGAGCGTCGTTGATTGGCCGGCCGGAATGAATCGCCTGAAATAGCGAGCCGGTCGGTTCGACACCGATGACGCGAATGTGGGGGTTTTGCTCTTTCAAGTAGCGGCCGCAACCGGAGATCGTCCCGCCGGTGCCGATGCCGGCAAACACGTGGGTGATCTTCCCCTTGGTCTGGCGCCAGATTTCCGGGCCGGTGCTGTAATAATGAGCCTCAGGATTTAACTGATTCTCGAATTGACTGAGATAATAGTAACCGTGTTCTTGCGCCAGACGGCGGGCGACGGAATACTGGCTGCGCGGATCGGCACTCGCGACCTCTTTAGGCGTGATGACCACCTGGGCGCCGAAGGACTTCATCAGGTTGATTTTCTCCTCCGAAGTCGAGGTTGGAGTTACGAAGATCGTGCGATAGCCTTTGGCGGCGGCGACCATGGCGACGGCGACGCCGGTGTTGCCGGAGGTGGCGTCGACGATGGTGTCGCCCGGTTTAAGGCGGCCGGCGCGTTCTTCGGCCTCCAGGGCATAGGCGGCCATTCGATCTTTGATCGAACCGCCGGGATTGACGAATTCAAGTTTAGCCAGAATCGTAGCGTGCGAGCCGGTGTAAGCGGACGGCAGTTGCAGGAGGGGGGTGTTGCCGATCAGGTCAAGTATCGAGCGCGTGAATTGCATGCCTTTGGCTGCGCCGCGGCAAGGCGGCCGTTAGGGTATAGAAACACTCCGCCGCAAGGAGCGCTTGCGGCGGAGTCGGAATTGCCCTCTGAATTAATGAAATCGCGGCAGAATCAACAATGATTATTCCGCGTTCTTGAGGTACTCTTCGATCTGCGGAATCAGCGACTTGGCAGCCTGCACCTGGCCCTTATAAGCGGCTTTGCCGTCGGCGAGGCGGACGAAGTCCTTATAGGACTGCAGCGCCTCGGGGTATTGCTGATTCTCCTGGTAGGCGCGCGCCAGATTGTAGTAGGCGGCGAACATGTTGCGATCGGAAGCTAAGGCTTGTTTGTACGAGCCGATCGCGGCGCCGAATTTCTTCTGATCGGACAAGAGATTGCCGAGGTTGTAATGGGCGTCGGCGAGCCTGGGATCGATACGGATTGCCGCTTGATACTCTTTTTCGGCTTCCGCCAGATTGGCCTTCTCCTTGTAAGCCTTGGCGAGGAAGAAGTGGCTCTTGGCGTCGGACGAGTTGGCGGAGTTGTAGAGTTTGTAGTACTCAATCGACTTGTCCCAGTTCTCCTGCTGGAAATAAAGCTGGCCGAGCCCTTTCTGGGTTTCGGCGTCACTGGTTTTCAGAGCGAGCGACTTCAGCAGCGACTGCTCGGCCAATTGGAATTTCTTGGCCTTGAGCTGCACCATGCCGAGGTTGTAATAAGCGCTTTGGTTGTTGGGATCCTTGACCGTGCACTTCTTGAAGGACTCTTCCGCCTGCGGGAGTTTGTTGAGATTGAACTGGACCGTACCCAGTTCGATAAGGGCCGCCGGGTAATCAGGCTCCAGCGCCAGCGCCGCCTGAAATTCCTTCTCAGCCTCGGCCCACTTGCTGGCCTGCTTGGCTGTGATGCCCGCGTTATATTTGGCTTTGGCGTCATTGCTTTGGCCGAACGCGAACGCGGCCAACGCAAGGATGCACAAGGCGATGACAAGAACCTTTTGACGCATTAATCTCAATCTCCTCTTAGGTTTAACCTCTTCATCCCTCGCGGGATTTACAGTGCTCATATCCATCGATTTTTTCTGAATACTAATACAGTTGGAAACGGCCATTGTTCCCCTAATAGGAGAACTTGAACTTCTTGCTGCCGGCCTTATAAGCGATGTCGCTCCGGAAATGACGTCCTTGAAACTTAATGCGTTCAACGACTTCGTAGGTTTTAGCGACGGCGTCGTCGATATGGGCGTCGAGGGCCGTAACTCCGAGCACCCGGCCACCGTTGGTGAGGAACCGGCGATTTTCATATCGCGTCCCGGCATGGAAGACGAGGCCGTCGGTCTCCTTGATTTCCCGCAGCCCGGTAATCTCAATTCCCTTCTGGTAGTCGCCCGGATAACCGCCAGAGGCCATGACGACGCAAACGGCGTAGGCTTCTTCCCACTGAAGGGTCTCGCTCTCGAGGGTGCCGTCGACGGCAGACCGCAGAAGCTGGGCCAGATCGTTCTTGAGCAGCGGCAGAATGACCTGCGCTTCGGGATCGCCGAGACGGCAATTGAATTCGATCACTTTGGGGCCGCGTTCGGTAATCATCAGGCCGGCGTAGAGGACGCCCTTGAAGGGCCGGCCCTCCTCGGCCAGGCCGCGGATCGCCGGATCGAGCACCAGGTCGTGAATATCTTTGAGCATCGCCTCGGAGACAAATGGCACCGGGGCATAGGCGCCCATACCGCCGGTATTGGGGCCGGTATCGCCGTCGCCGACGCGTTTGTGATCCTGGGCGGAGATCGTGGTCAGCAGGCTCTTGCCGTCGGTGAAGGCAAAGACGGAGGCCTCCTCGCCCTGCAGGAAGCTTTCAATAACGATTT
>JADYYF010000163.1 GCA_020853795.1 Candidatus Zixiibacteriota bacterium | reverse complement strand
TTTGCATCACGCCAACTTGTTGGCCGTCCGAGTCGATCACTCTCACTTCCGGGATGCGGATCATTTCATTAACTCGGATGTCTGGCTTCCTCTTAGTTATTGCTTCACCTCCATGCTGGTTTTCGCTTAACTCGCTTCCCGCAAAGGCGGAAAGACTTGAATTATATACGATTAGTGTTCTTTCGCCAAGTGAAAAATTTGACTTCCCGAGTCGATTTGCCGCCGCTCTGGAGGCTACTTCCGCACCGGCAACGCCCGCGTCGCCACTTCCGCGCTCAACCGCTTGATCACTTCGTCCACCGCCATCGCCCCCAAATCGCCGCTGCCGTGGTGGCGCAGACTCACCTGCCCCGCCTCCACTTCCTTCGGCCCGATCACGAGCATATACGGGATCTTGGCAGTCTCCGCCTCGCGAATCTTGTAGCCCATCTTCTCGGAGCGGTCATCCAATTCGCCGCGCAACCCGGCCGCCTTCAGGCGCGCTTGCACATCGCGGGCAAAATCAAGCTGCTTGTCGGTGATCGGAATCACCTTGGCCTGCACCGGCGCGATCCACAGCGGGAAAAAGCCGCCGTAATGCTCGATCAGCACGCCCATAAAGCGTTCAAGCGAACCCAGCAGTGCCCGGTGCACCATATACGGCCGCTTGTACTGGCCGTCGGAATCGACGTAGGAGATATCGAACCGCTCCGGCAGGTTGAAGTCGAATTGCACGGTCGTACACTGCCATTCGCGGGCCATGGCATCGCGAATCTTGATATCGATCTTGGGGCCGTAAAACGCCCCGCCGCCGGCGTCCACATCGTACTTCATGTTTTTCTTCGCCAGCGCCTTGCGCAGCGTCCCCTCAGCCACTTGCCACAACTCCGGCGCGCCGATCGCCTTCTCCGGACGCGTCGACAGATAGATGTGGTAGTCGTGGAATCCAAACGCGCCCAGCAGCTCCTCGGTCAGATTCAGCACCCCGAGCACCTCATCCTCAAGCTGATCGGGCGTGCAGAAAATGTGGGCGTCATCCTGGGTGAATCCGCGCACGCGGAATAATCCGTGCAGCACGCCGCCGCGTTCGTAGCGATAGACCGTGCCGAGTTCCGCCCAGCGCAGCGGCAGCTCGCGGTACGAGTGCAGGTTCTGCTTGTACATCATGATGTGGAACGGGCAGTTCATCGGCTTGATCTGGTACTTCTCATTGTCCACCTCGATCGGCGAGTACATGCTTTCATTATAGAAGCCGGTGTGCCCCGAGGTCTCCCACAATTTCAGCCGCGCGATATGCGGTGACATCACCAGGTCGTACCCGTGCGCCAGATGCGTTTCCTTCCAGTAATTCTCGATCAGGTGCCGCATCAGCGCGCCCTTCGGCATCCACATCGGCAGCCCGCCGCCGGTCTCTTCCGTGATCGTAAACAGCCCGAGTTCCTTGCCGAGCTTGCGATGATCGCGTTTCTTCGCTTCCTCCAGCCGCTTGAGATACTCCTCCAGCATCGCCTTCTTCGGATACGACACGCCGTAAATCCGCTGCAGCATCTTGTTGCGCTCGTCACCGCGCCAGTACGCGCCCGCCACCGAGAGCAGCTTGAACGCCTTGATCCGGTTGGTCGAAGGCAGATGCGGGCCGCGGCACAGATCGATGAAATGATCGTGCTTATAATAGGAGATCGTGCCGTCCTGCAAACCGTCGATCAACTCGACCTTAAACGGCTCGTTATTCTCCTTGGCGCGGCGGATCGCTTCCTCGCGGCTCACTTCCTCCCGGAGGAATTTGTGGTCGCCGGCGACTATCTCACTCATGCGCTGCTCGATGCGCGCCAGGTCCTCGTCCGTGAAGGGCTTCGGCGCGTCGAAGTCGTAGTAGAAGCCTTCCTCGATCGGCGGTCCGATCGCCAGCCGCGTTCCGGGAAACAGATCCTGGACCGCCTCCGCCATTACGTGCGCCGATGAATGCCAGAAAACCCACTTCCCTTGCGGCGTATCAAACGTGTGAACGCGAAATTCACCGCCGCGCGGCAGGGGCCGGTTGAGATCGACAATCTCATCGTCGAGCGTTACCGCCAGCGCCTCGTCGGCCAGCCGCGGCGAGATCGACTTGGCAACATCGTACCCGGTCGTCCCGTCGGGAAAATCTTTGACGGTGCCGTCGGGAAATTTCAGTGCAATCGCCATTTGAACACAATCCTACAAAAATAGCCTCAGACCGAGGCATCAGCGACAATGGTGGGCGATACTGGAATTGAACCAGTGACCTCCTGCGTGTCATGCAGGCACTCTAGCCAACTGAGCTAATCGCCCACGGACGGGCAGATATCTTATGCCGCTAAGCCGTTCTTGTCAAGCGTTTTCGTCGCCCGGTGCGATCGCGAGATCGCAAGAATGGTACGCACGATGATGCCGACATCCGACCAAATTGTGCGCCGTTTTTGGTATGCCAGCGAAAGCGCAATCTTGTCCGGCAAGATCGTCTTTATGTAAACATCGACCGGGTCGGCAAACTTCGCCAGTATCTTTTCTTCGTGCCGGTATTTCAGAGAAGCAGGATCGGTAAGTCCCGGTTTGTACCTCAAGATCTCCCGCTGCGCCGCATCGTAGCCGGCGACAAATTCCGGCGTCTCGGGCCGCGGACCGACGATCGCCATCTGCCCGGCCGCCACGTTCAGCAACTGCGGCAACTCGTCGAGCTTCAGCCGCCGTAAAATCCGGCCGATCGGCGTGATCCGCGCATCGCGTGCCACCGTCAGCCCGACACCGCCGGCGTTGCGCCGCATCGTGCGAAACTTGATCAAGCCGAACTCCTCGCCCTCCCGCCCGACCCGGCGATGAACAAAAACGGGATTGCCGAAATCGAACAGCAGCAGCGCTAACACGATTAGCAACGTCAGCGGCAAAGTCACCAGCAGACCGAGCGTAGCCAGCGTCAGATCAAACAAGCGTTGCATCGGGACTAACGCGCCGACTTGCGCGCGAGGACCTGCTTGAAGCAGTCGGCGACGTACTTGATCTCGTCCTCGGTGATGTCGGCAAACAACGGCAGGGTGATGGCGCTCTTGTAGTGATTGTAGCTGTTCGGCAGATCGCGCGCGGTGTACCGGTAGTGCCGCTTGTAGTACGGGTGCAGGTACAGCGGAATGAAGTGTACCGATGTCCCGACTCCCCGCTGCTTGAGGTCTTCAATCACGCGGTTGCGCCGCGCTTCACCGCCCGACCGCAACTTGACGATGTAGAGGTGCCAGGCATGGACACCACCCGCGATTTCCCCGGGCAGGATCAATTCGGCAATCTCCCCCAGGTACTGGCTGTACCAGGCCGCTGCCTGCCGGCGCGCGGCCTGAATCTGTTCGAAGCGGCGCAACTGCTCGGAACCGAGTGCGGCGGCGATGTCGGTCAGGTTGTACTTGTAGCCCAGTTCCAGGATCTGGTACTTCCAGGAACCCATACCGGTGTAACGTCTCCACGCACCCCGCGACATGCCGTGCAGAGCCAGAATACGCAGGCGGTCGGCCGCCTTGGATGAATTCGTAGTAATCATCCCGCCTTCCCCGGTCGTCAGGTTCTTGGTTGAATAAAACGAGAAGCAGGTGAAGTCGCGCGTGGCGCCGATCATCGTTCCCTGCCAGCTCGTGCCGACCGCGTGGGCGGCGTCATGAATCACCGCCACCTTGTGCTCGCGCCGGATTCTCTCGATCCGCTGCAGGTCCATCGGCGCCCCCGCGATGTAGACGGGAACAATCGCCTTGGTGCGCTTGCCGATCGCGCGCGGGATTTGCTCGAGATCGATATTGAAGCTGTCCTTCTCGGTGTCGACGAACTTCACCCGCGCCCCGGTCTGGATTACCGTTTCGGTCGAGGCGACAAAGGTATACGGCGTTGTAATCACTTCATCACCCGCGCCGGCTCCGGCCGCGATGAGCGACAGATGCAGCGCCGCCGTGCACGAGTTGACGGCGACCGCGTGCTTGGCGCCGACGTACCGGGCGAATTCGTTCTCGAATTCGTGGGTGATCTTGCCGGTGGTCAGCCAGCCGGAACGCAGGACGTCCTCGACGCGCTTGACCTCGGCGTCGGTCAGCTTGAGGCGATAAAACGGAACGTGTGTAATCGGCATCTTGGTTCAAGTGCGCTTGCTCGGCGCGACGTTCGCGCCCGTCGGCAACGACGGCAAATTCGCGGACGACAGAATACGCCAGTCGCCGCTGCATGTAAAGCTAAAATCCGCGGGAAGATCGAGGCGCCTATGATGCCAGCGCCAACTGCATGAACGTGCTGCTGTGCGTGTATTCTTCGAGCAGCTTCTCGCAAAAGGCCTGCAGAATCTCTTCGGTGATTTCCAGTTCCGCCAGCACCTCGGCCTGGACAAAATCCCAACCGTCGATTTCCGGCAGACGCGGCACAAAAGCGCGCTTGGCCACATAGTTGGCGACGTGGATCGTCAGTGAATAACTGCGCGATTCCTGGTCGTCGTGGAAGGGGAAATGGTGAAATTCGATGGCGCGTTGAATCGGCTGCGGCAGCCGCCAGCTGGCAGCCAGCATCCGCCCCACCAGCGTATGCGCGTGCCCGACGGCGGCCATTTCCGCCTGGTAATCCGACACGCGGTTTTCCTTTAGGTACGCGGCAATCAACTTGTGCTCTTCCTGCAGGAAGCAGCAGGAAATCAGCTTGCCAATATCGTGCAGCAGTCCGGCCGAGAACGCAACCTCCGGGTCGATGCCGCGCGCCTGCCGCGTGTACCTGGCGACAATCCGGCCCGCCAGCGCCGTCGCCAGCGAGTGGCGCCAGTAGTTTTCCTGATACTCTGGATCGAGCTTGTGCGATTTGAACATGTCGAACACGGAGGATGACAGCACCAGCGACTTGATCGCTTCCAGCCCCAGCACCAGCACCGCCTGCTTGATGCCGGTGATCTCGCTGCGGGCGCCGTAAAACGCCGAATTCGAGAGCCGCAACACCTTGGCGCTCATCGCGGCATCTTCCGACATGATCGACGCGATCTCGTTCACCGAAGTCTTCGGGTTGTTGATGATCCGCGTGATTTGATTGAATACGACCGGCGGCGTGGGCAGATTCGTGATGCTCGACAGCCGGCGCCGCAGTTTTTCCTCGGGAGAAATCGTCTGTTCGGTCAACATGGCATCCTAATCCTTGATTGCCTGCACCAGGCGGTTAATGATCTCCGCAATCACCTGCGGGTCATTGTAACGCCCCTGTTCGATCATGGTGCGCGCGTGCGCGATTTTGTCGCTGCGGACCGGCGCCGTCTCGGCGGCCCGGCTGGGCACGTAGCTGTCGGCCGGCTGGGCCGGCGGCGTCACCGCGCCGGCAGGTTCTTCTGCGTTGGGTTTCTTCTTCGCCATGTCGGTGCCTAATGCCTGCAGCGACCAACGCTGCACGCGGTTGATATTCATGATCGCCGCCCCTCAATTCTTTTTATCGACATATTGCGGCGAAGATTGCGGGGTTGCTAAATAATCCGCCACCCGGCGTCCTTGTTGCAGTTGCAGCAGTTGTTCCTTGATCGCCTGATGGCGGGCGCTGGCAATTTCCTCGTTCTCCTGCACCAATTTCAACGTCTTGGAAATCAGCGTCGTAATCGAGTTCACCAGCCGCCGGACCTCCGGCGCCGATGCCGCCAGACTGAACAGCGATTGGTTCTCGGCCTTCAACTGGCTGACCGCCGTCTCCGACTCGTTGATCCGCTGCACGATGCGCTCGACCTCGCCATAAAGATCGACGATCTTCTGCTCTTTGTCGTATTTGATGTAGTCGCGCTGCTTGTCAATAATGATGAAGAGCGACTGGTAAAACGAGTATTCTTCTTTCAGTCCGGCAATCAGCCGGGCTTCCAGCTTGGTTACATCACTATATTCCATGCGAGCCTCAGATTTGTACCGAAACCACCTGCGGTGCGGCCGTACCCGGCGCGCTCTTGCCTTCGAATTCGCCTTGAAGCGCCCGGGAGTCGAGATTCTCCCAGCCCTCCTTCAAGGTTGTCATCACCTTGATCAGCCCTTCAAACAGCTCCTGCTTCTTGGTGGCGTTCAAGAGATAGAGCTGGTTGATTATGTACACGTAGAGATCCCCCAACCGTTCGGCGATCTCCCCGCCTTTCTCCATGTCGAGCGTCGTATAGAGGTGGAAGATCACCCGGTGCGCCTTCTCGATCAGGTCGGAGAAGCCGTTAATGTCCCCCGCTTCCAGCTTCTGGCGCGCGTCGACGAGATACTTGATGCCGCCCTTGTAGCACATCACGATCAGGTCCCGCTGACTGGCCCCGGACACCTGCGCCTTTTGATAGCTTGCGAGTTGCTTGTTCATCGATCGGCTACCCTTTACTGTTGTTGCTGGCGATTTGGCTGAAATTCTGGCCGATCTGATTGAGCTGCGCCGCCAGATAGCTGGACTGGCTGTTGAGCTGCCCCAGGGTCTCCTCCATCGCCAGGAACTTCTCCAGCAGTCGCTGCCGCTTCAGTTCCATCCGCTCGTTCATATCGGTAATGCGTTCTTTGATATCATCAATCTGGTTTTCCAGCGCCTTGGTGCGCCGCGCCAGAGTACCGTCTCCGCTCTTGGCGATCGAATCGGCAAAGTCCTGCATCACCGATCCGACGCCCCGGAAAAGCTTCACTTTGGCCTCCGCGCTACCGAGCAGGTCGGCCGTCTCCATGTTGACCAGCAGCTTCAATCCCTCGGTGGTCGCATTGCCTTCCTTGCCGGTCAGAATCTGGCCGGCGCCGGTCGCATCTTCCCCATTGATCTTTCCGGAGACGTCCTGGCCGGCGAACGACTGGCCCGCCGCCAGCCCGAGTGCCGTGTACGCGGAGTTGCCGGTGCCCGTCATGATGTCAACCTTGGAGCTCTTGCCGTACGTTCCTGACGTGAGAATCAAGTAACCGTTCGCACCGTTCTCGAAATAGCTGACCTCAATTCCCATCTTGCCGATTTTCTTGTCGGCGTTGATCTTCTGCTGCAGCTCATTCGCCAGCTCGTCGGCCGTCGTATAGGTCTTCTCAGTCAAAGCGATATTCTCCGAGACCATGCCGTCCACGCGCAACTGCAGATTCTTGTTGGCCGACATGATCGTCAGCGGCGTCGTGGCCGGATCGGCAATCGCGGCGCCTCGCAAGTAACCCTTCTTGGCGACTTGCGTGATTTCGACGTCATAACCGGTGTCCGTTGCCTTGGTCTTGGATCCCATCGCCAGAAACGAAATCTTGTCATTGCTGCTGGTGCCGGACGCGGCGAACAGCTTGCGCACGTCGTCGATGTTCTCCGTAATCGCCGTCTCCAGCTTCGTGCGGTCAACCACCGCCAGCTTGCCGGAGGTGCCCATGCGTATGCCGATCGCGGCCAGCATGTTATACTGCGATTCCAGCCCGGACACGCGCGAAGTGACCTTCCCCCGCAGCGAATTCTGCAGCATGCGCAGCGTGCCGTCGCCGAAAAGCACACCGGTCTTGTCGGTAGCCTTGGGATCAAATTCAAACTGCTGGTCGATCGCCCCGATCACATCGTTGAACTTCGTTATGAAGGAATCGACGGCGTCGATGATCCCGTCGGTGTCGCGCGCCACGGTGATATTGATCTTGTCGTCACCGGAAATCTTCTTCAGGTTCAAGGTCACGCCGGCGATCAGGTCCTTGACCGTGTTGGTCTCACTGGTGACGGTGATCGGCGATCCCCCGCCGTCGCTCGAGCCCAGCGTAATCTCGGCGTCCTGCGCCCGCTGCAGCAGCGGCGCAAACGTCTGGACGCGAAATGTGTCACCCGCGACCAGCGTGCCGGCGCCGAATTGCAGCTTCAGGCCGTCCGAACCGGTCCCGGTCAATTCGACTTCGGTGTCCGCCTGGCTGACGATGATCGAGCCGCTGTTGGTACCGTCGCTCCAGTTGATCGTGATATCGCCCGTGCCGACAGTCTGCGTGCCGTTGCCGGCCACGGTAAAGGTGTAAGTCTTGTTTTGGTTGCCGGAATAAGCGGCCGTCGTGCCCAACCGCGGCGTCGAAGTGGCCGCACCCGTGAAGGAGAGCTTCTCGACCTGGTCAAAAGACGAGGTGGTGAAATTCGGGGTTTTCGTCCCCGATAAGCTCGTGTTGACGACAATCTTGTTCTTGGCGCCGGTCTTGTCGGCGGACAACATCAGCCGGTAGGCGTTCGAGCTGCTGCCGTCGTTAATCACGGTTGCCGTGACGCCGATCTTGGCGTCGTTGATGGCGCGGCGGATGCCATCGAGACTGTTGTTGGTCGAATCGATGGTGATCGTCCGGGCCGAACCGTCCCCAACAGTGATCGTGATCGTGCCGGTGCCGAGATTCGCGGCTTCCGCCTCGCTGAATCCCTGCGACGCAATCTGGTGGTTTTGCGCCAGCGCGGTTACCGCCAGCGAATACGACCCGATCCCGGCATTCTCGCCGCCGACCGCGAGGAGATAATCCTCATTGGACACGTCGATCTTGGTGGCGCTGAAGGCCGCGGCGCGCCCGAGCGCGGCGGCCTGCGTCTGAAACGCCAACAGCCGCGTGTTGATCGCCTGATAGGTCGAAATCTGATTCGTCTTGAGGGCTTGATCGTATTCCAGCAGCGTGACATTCTGCTTGTCGAAGGTCAACAGCGCGTCGATGATCGAGGTGGTGTCCAGATTGGAATTCAGCCCCTGTATCGAGCCCGAAAGTCCGGCCATCGCTTCACTCCTTGGCTTCTGCCTGAATCATCAGGATGATCGGGAAGCGCTAACTTCCCGATCATCGGCGTTCCTAAGCTTGGGCGTCAAATATCTCTCCGAGCAATGATCGCATGTAGCGCTTGAGAGACAAAATGGCCTCCGGCGGAACCTGCCGGATCAGCTTCTCGGTGTCCGCTTCCATCACCTTGATCACTACTGAATTCGCCTTCTTGTCGATCGAGTACCGCAGCGAAATGTTGCGATGCTGGTACTCCAGATTGAACTCTTCAATCAGCTCTTCCAGTTTCGCGGTCAGGGTGTCATCCAGTTTGGCCGCCTGCGCGTCCGTTTCCGGATGGCGAGCGTCGACCGGCGGGCTGACCTGACTCGTCACTTTGTCGTCCATGTTCGGTGGCGGAGTCTCCGGAGACGTCGCCCGTACCGGAAGCAGGGCTTCCGCCAAACGTGCGTCAGTCGGACTCACATGAGAAACCATGCTCACCTCACATGAAGAACCGGCGGGAGGCCGGGAAGCGGCCTCCCGCGTGGTTGCTTAGTCAGCGGTTTACTGGAACAGCGACAGCACAACCTGCGGCAGCTGGTTGCCCTGCGCCAGCATCGCCGTACCCGCCTGCAACAGGATCTGGTTCTTCACGAAGTCGGACATGGCGGAGGCCATATCGGTATCGCGAATACCGGATTCGGAAGCGGTCAGGTTCTGCGCCGCGACGCGCAAGTTGCGCAGGTTGGATTCCAGCGTGTTCTTCTGGAACGAACCCAGCGTACCGCGCGCGTTCGACACTTCATCAATCGCCGCATCGATCACAGTCTGGGCATCCTGAGCGCCCTGCACCGTCTCGACGTTGATCTCGGCCAGGCTGGCAAACGCGTTGCCCGCCAGGTTGCGGCCGAGCGCCGAGGTCGTCATGCTGCGCAAACCGATGGAAGCGGTCTGGCCGACGTTACCGCCGATCTGGAAGACCAGCGATTGGTCGGTATTGGTGATCGATTCGGAGCCGCCCGTCGAGGTCAGGTCGTAGCGGATACGCAACGACTGCGTGCGGTCGGCGTTGTACACCGTGGCGTCCTTACCGGCCGTCACCGAGTACGCCGGACCGCCGTCAAGACGGACGTCGTACTTGGAGGCCTTGACATCGAGCAGCAGGTTGCCAACGTTAAGACCGTTGGAAGCCTTGTCGATGGTCAGGTCGATCGAGCCGCGACCGGCGGAGCCGGAAGCCTTGTTGTACAGGGTCGTATCGGTGGTCGCACCGTACTTCACCGAGGTGACAGCCGTGGTGTAACCATCGAAGGAAACGAGCGCGTCAGTACCGGAAACCGCCAATGTATCAGCGGTCAGGCCGAGCACGTTGAAAAGCCGCTCGGACTCGGTTCCAGTCGAATTATGCTTGATCTTGTAGTCGGAGCCTTCATCGTAGGTGAAGAACTTCAACTGGTCAGTGCCCTCAACGGCAATGTCCAGATCATTCGTGGTCGAGGTCTGACCGGTGCCGACCGAAACCGTACCGAACGCAGTGCGCGCGGCGGTCTGGATCGCAGTGGCCAGAGTTGACATCGAGCTGTAGGTGGCGGCGCCGACCGTCACATCAGCCGTCGTACCGTTGTTCTTCGCGGTGGTTACCGTGAAGTTCAGCACGTTCAAGCTGACGCCGCGGCTCGAGCGGCTCGAACCCATCGTCATGTAGTTCGAAGTCGCCGTGGTCGTGCCGGAGGTCAGCTTCAAGCTGTACTGGGCGCCCATGTTCACCGCGCGGAACTGGATACCGTTGCCGGTGCCCGACGTGGTCGTCGCGGCGGTTACCTTGCCGGCCAATGCGGCGTTATTGGCAATCGCCTGGTTCCACTTGGTGATGATCTGCGCGCGGGTATCGGTGGCCGCGATCGCAATCTGCAGCGTCTGGTCGCCGGTGACGGCCTCATTGTTCTCCTGGTAGTTGAGAACCATGGTATAGGTACCGGCCTGCGACGCGGTCGCCGCACTGAGTACGGAGGCGGAACTCATGATGGTGGCATACGCGGCGGTCGCGGCAATGGTCATCCCGTTGCCGAACGCGTCGGTAATCGCCATCGAGTTCGACAGCTTCTCGGCGCCTTCCGAGGCTTGCAGCACGTTAAGGTTGTGGATCTTCTCTTCCAGATTGTTCGGAGTGCCCGTACCCTGGAGCGAAAGACCCAGCGACGTGGTGTTGATGGTGGCCGACGAATCCGCGGTCTTGGTCGCGGTAATCGAATGGCTACCGGAGGTGAGGAAGCTCTTCAGGACGGTCAGGCCGGACGAGTTCGCGGTCGTAATGGTCGCGATATTGTCCTTGGTACCATCGAGCAGCTTCTTCGTGCCGAACTGCGTGTTGGCCGCGATGCGGTCGATCGTCTTGATCGCGTTTTCGATTTCGGCCTGGTCCGCGGCCAACTGGTTGGCGTCATTGAAGCCTTCGTTGGCGGCGTGAATGGCCAATTCGCGCATCGAAACCAACAGCGAGTTGATTTCGTTCAGCGAGCCCTCGGCGGTCTGAATCATGTTGATCGAACCTTCCGAGTTCTGAATGGCGCGCGAGAGCCCGGCGATCTGGGCGCGGAACTGCTCCGAAATGACCAGTCCGGCCGGATCATCCGACGCCCGGTTAATGCGATAACCCGATGACAGCTTCTCCATCACTTGACTGATGGAGCGGGTAGTCATGGCAAGGTTACGCTGCGCGTCGAGTGCAGCAATGTTGTGGTTAATGCGTAACGACATTACACCATCCTCCTTGAATGTCCCTGTCGGATTCCGTTTCCGACATTTCGACTGACTGCTCGCTACGTTCAGCCACTTCCGATGTCTGCCAAGGTCTGAGCAACTTCGACCTTCTAACCTTTCACTTCCCCGCGGTTAGTCGGGGAAAAGTGCCTCGTTCCTCCCACCTTTTCCGCAAACGTGCGTCGGGTCTGTTACACCCATCTGTACCGTAAGATTATCGGCGTCAAATGGTTGTTGCTTTAAGCCTATCCTCCTCTTTTCGAGTTCTCAGCTAATGATGTCGGCGGCTATAATCACTAACTTAAGCGCTTCGTCTACTGATTTGTCGATGCTGCTGGGGGAGTGCCACAAAGCGCCTGCTGTCGTTCAGGTTAGCCTCCCGCGCGATTTCGCCCAGACTAATCTCGTCGGCACCGTTGGTCGCCAGGGTAGTCGGTAATTCAGATGGTTATGGGAATGATTGATGGCTTGGACTCAAGCCTGACTGTAAGCTATTGCTTTATTGGAAGATACCTCGGTCGAGCTAATCTCCTCGCTCGCCCGCTTCACAGCGGCAACCACTTGCTCCAGTTGCCCTTGCGTCATCGCCGGAAACAACGGCAAGGCAATCGATGCCGTCATCGCACGGTAGGCATTCGGACAGCAGGTACGCTTGAGACCGTACTTTTCGCGGAAATACTTCAACGTGTGTACGGCGTGTGTTCCGGGTCGAGTCGCGATTCCCTGTTCCGCAAGCTTCACCATTATCCGATTGCGCCGCGCTTCCGCCTCGGACGGATCGCCGCCTTCCTCGCCGTTCGGTACGACGCGCAAGACGTACGATTGATACGTGTGGCAGAATCCCGTTGGCTCCGCCGGCGCGATCAGATGCGGCTCGCCACCCAGTTGCGCCTTGTAGTAAGCAGCGATTTCGCGACGGCGCTCAATAATTGCCGTCAGCTTGCGCATCTGCGCGACGCCGACCGCCGCCTGCAAATCGGTCAGCCGATAGTTATAGCCGAGTTCATCGAAATCCCCCAGATCAAACGGCTGCTTCTTTCCCGGAACCGGATCGATCACAACACCGTGCGACCGCCACGACCGCAACCGCCGCTCGTCGTTCGGATCGTTGCCGACAATCATTCCCCCTTCGCCGGTCGTGATCGACTTGCGTGGGTGAAACGAAAAGCACCCCACGCGGCCGAACGTGCCGCTTGGCCGACCCTGAACTGTCGC